>NZ_CAUVXO010000013.1:0-5884 GCF_963555865.1 Protofrankia sp. Cr1 | reverse complement strand
ATCGGGGAGGCTCGTGGATGGGATTTCTTCGAGGATCATGCGCCGTTCACCCCTTTGTGTCGTCGCATGCTGTATCGGTTCGTCGGTGTGAGGTTCCTATCATCGTTACTCACGCAACGTACCGTCGTCTGACCGGTTGTGACATGTGATCGGTGGACTGTATGTGATGATCATGATTATGTCCGACGTGTCATCCTGCGTGTCGCGAAGTGTCTTCCCTGCTCAGGGGCACACTGCTCGGCAGCCGGGGGTCACCGCCGGGTCGGTGAGGAGCGGTGGGGTCCGGGCGGGCCCCGACCAGTGGCGGCGGGGGGTGACGATGCCGGTTCACGGTGCCGGTTTACAGTCGCGCCCATGAGGCTTGCGGTTATCGGCGGGGACGGCATCGGACCAGAGGTTGTCGCGGAGGGGCTGCGCGTTCTGCGCGTCGTCGAGCCCAAGGTGGAGACGACCGACTATGACCTGGGCGCGCGCCGCTGGCACGCCACCGGCGAGACCCTGCCCGATTCGGTGCTCGACGAACTGCGTGAGCACGACGCCATCCTGCTCGGGGCCGTCGGTGACCCCACTGTGCCCAGCGGTGTGCTGGAACGCGGGTTGCTCCTGCGGTTGCGTTTTGAGCTCGACCACTATGTGAACCTGCGCCCGGTGCGGCTCTACCCGGGTGTCACCACGCCGCTGGCCGGCGAGCCGGACATCGACATGGTGGTGGTGCGGGAGGGAACCGAGGGCCCGTATGTGGGTGCCGGCGGCACGCTGCGTCGTGGCACACCCTTCGAGGTGGCCACCGAGGAGAGCATCAACACCCGTTACGGTGTCGAACGCGTTGTTCGCGACGCGTTTCGCCGGGCCCAGGCCCGCCCCCGCCGGCGGCTGACGCTTGTCCACAAGACCAACGTCCTGACCAGGGCCGGCGACCTGTGGCTGCGTACGGTCGCCGATGTCGCCGGCGAGTTCGCCGACGTGGCGGTCGACTATCAGCATGTGGACGCCGCGTCGATGTTCTTCGTCACCGATCCGGGACGTTTCGACGTCGTGGTGACCGACAACATGTTCGGCGACATCCTCACCGACATCGGCGCTGCGATCACCGGGGGTATCGGGCTGGCGGCCAGCGGCAACCTCGACCCGTCCGGGGCGCATCCGAGCATGTTCGAACCGGTGCACGGCAGCGCTCCCGACATCGCCGGGCAGGGGATCGCGGACCCGACGGCCACCGTGATGTCCGTCGCGATGTTGCTGGAACACCTGGGCCGTGTCGACGACGCGGCCCGGGTCGAGGCCGCGGTCGCCGCGGCGCTGGCCGACCGGTCCCGGCGGGCCGCCGGTCACGCGGGCCCGGCGCCCACCCGTGCGGTCGGCGAGGACTTGGCGGCCCGGGTCGCCGGGTAAGAACCGATTGAAGGCCCCACTGCCGGAGCAGCGTCCGGGCCAAAGGGCGCGCGACGATCGTCAGATCGCGCGCCCGGAGGCCGAAGTCCCCGGAGCAGCGTCCGGGCGCTATCCTCGGAAGGGCCGTAGATCCGGTACGACGGCAGCCGACGGGGCCTGACCACGGCGAAGATCGGCACGATCGTCACTTGTCCGGTCGCTCTAAGTTCCGTCGCCCACGCCTGGAGTCACACATGGCCATTACACCGACGTCAAAGATCTGGATGAGCGGTCAGTTCGTCGACTGGGACGATGCCCGCATCCACGTCCTCAACCCGACCCTCCACTATGGCTGGGGCGTCTTCGAGGGCATCCGCGCCTACTCCACCGCGCACGGCAGCGCCGTGTTCCGGCTGACCGACCATGTCGCGAGGCTGTATCGCAGCGCCAAGATTTACATGATGGAGCCGCAGTACAGCCAGGCGGAACTGATTGCGGCGATCAAGGAGACGGTCGCGATCAACGAGATCGACGCCTGCTACATCCGGCCGCTGATCTACCTCGGATATGGCGAGATGGGCCTGAACCCGCTGCCGTCCTCGATCGAGGTGATGATCGCGGTTTGGCCGTGGGGCGCCTATCTGGGTGATGACGCCGGCGAGAAGGGCGTCCGGGCCACAGTCTCGACCTGGCGTCGCAATGACAACAATATCATCCCGCCGGCGGCCAAGGCGTCCGGGCAGTACCTCAACTCGTCGCTCGCCAAGGTCGCGGCGCTCAAGGCCGGTTATGACGAGGCCATTCTGACCAGCCCCAACGGACATATCGCCGATGGCTCGGGCGAGAACGTCTTCATCGTCGCGGGCGGAATGGTGATCACGCCGCCGCTCAGCGACGGTCCGCTCGGTGGCATCACCCGGGCGTCGATCATGCAGATCGCCGCCGACCAGGGCTACGAGGTCCGCGAACAGCACATCGTGCGCACCGACCTGTATCTGGCGGACGAGGCCTTCTTCACCGGGACCGCGGCCGAGATGGTGCCGATCGTGGAGATCGACGACCGACCGGTCGGAACGGGCCGACCTGGGCCGATCACCCGCGAACTGTTGGAGCTGTTCCACCAGGCGACCCGCGGGGAACTCGACCGCTACAAGATCTGGAACGAACGCGTCCACGACGCCTGAGGTCCGACAGTCGCCACCCGCCACCTGCCACCCAGTGCCCGTGTCTCGCCACGCTGAACACGCGATGGTCTGGTCATCAGCCTCCGCTGCGCCTAACGTCTCCTGTCACGTTCTCGTTTGACACGTGCACAAGCTCCAGGGAGACCGTGATGCGGGTTTGCGACGGAATGAGCGCTCTGGTTCTGATGATCGGGCCTGAGCATACCCTGCGTCAGGCGGCGCGGCTTATGGCCGCCCGGAAGGTCGGCGCGGCCATTGTGCACGACGTCGATGGCCAGGGATATGGGATTCTCACCGAACGTGATGTTCTGATGTCCGTGGCGGCGGGCCAGAACCCCGATGCCGAGCGGGCCGGCGATCACATCACCCGTGACGTCGTGTTCGCCGATCCCGACTGGTCCCTGGATGAAGCGGCCGCGGCAATGCTGCGTGGCGGATTCCGACACCTGATCGTCTGTGCGGGCGGCGAGGTGGCCGGAGTGCTGTCCATGCGAGATGTTGTGCGTTGCTGGAGCGTCCAGCGTTCTACTGTTTAGCTACCAGTGTTCGGCAGTTTGATCAACTGGTGCTAGCGGCAATTTTTTCGCTCCACCGGCGCACATCACTGCCAAAGTGGGGCGGCGGTCGCCCACAATTCCCGACATTGGCGCTACGGTCTCGGTGTGCAGGAGGAAGAAGCGGTCGCGCTGCTCCGAGCGACCACGTTGCTGAAGGAACTGGACGAGCCGGCTCTGACGCGCCTAGCCGCACGCTCTGTCGTGCGCCGGTATCGCCGCGGCCAAGTTGTCTTTACTGAAGGTGATCCATCTGACACGTTGCTTGTAGTGGCCTTCGGGCGGCTGAAGGTTCTGACAACCGCCGACGACGGTCGCGACCACGTTCTCAACATCGCAGGCCCAGGTGACACCCTCGGCGAGCTCAACATCGTCGAGGCCGGTCCGCGCTCGGCCAGCGTCGAGGCGCTGGAGCCCAGTGAGGCGCTGGTCCTGGACCGTGCGGCCGTGTGGGAGCTGGTGCGGGAGCGGCCGGCCGTCGCCGAGCAGCTCATCCGAGCGCTGGTCGCCCACGTCCGCCGCCTGACCGGGGCAAACGCAGACCTGGTCTTCCTCGACCTGCCCCGGCGGGTCGCCAAGCTGCTGCTGTTGCGGATGCGGGAGTCCGGACGTCCGCTGATCGAGCTGGGCCTGACCCAGACCGAGATCGCATCCCTGCTCGGTGGCTCGCGCCAGTCGGTCAACCAGGCCCTGCGGGACTTCGAGAAGCGGAACTGGATTCTGGCCGAAGGACAGACGATCACCATCCTCCAGGTTGAGCGCCTGCGCCGCTTTGCCGGCGACTGATGTCGGCAGGGTCTCGGCAGGGTTTCGGCAGGGTAAAAATCTGACCGTAGGGCCGGCGACGCCGTAAAGTGGGCGGTCGGCGGTGAACCTGCCCTCGTCGCGCGTACCGGCTGCTCACCCATGCCGCCGGACGCGTGACACCCAGAGTGGCCAGGGCAGTGGCCCGCCAGAGACCCGGGGACTTCGGCCTCCGGCGATGCGAGAAGAACCACGATCGCATCGCCTTTGGCCCTTTAGATCCGCCAGTGAGAGGCGCGTTGTGCTTCCAGACGACCCAGGCTCCTTCCACGTCTATGACACGACGCTGCGTGATGGGACCCAGCAGGAGGGCCTGTCGCTGTCGGTCGGCGACAAGCTCGCCATAGCCCGCCACCTCGACGACATTGGCGTGGGTTTCATCGAGGGCGGCTGGCCCGGGTCGAACCCCAAGGACGCCGAGTTCTTCCGCCGCGCCGCTACCGAGCTCCGTCTGGACCACGCCACCCTCACCGCGTTCGGCGCCACCCGCCGTGCCGGGCGCACAGCCGCCGACGACCCCCAGGTCGCAGCCTTGCGCGACGCCGGAACCGACGTCGTCTGCCTGGTCGCGAAAGCCGACCGCCGGCACGTCGAGCGGGCCCTGCGCACCACGCTCGCCGAGAACCTGGCGATGATCCGGGACACGGTGACGCATCTGCGTACCGAAGGTAAGCGGGTGTTCGTCGACGCCGAGCATTTCTTCGACGGCCACCGGGCCGATGCTGATTACGCCCTGGAGATGGTCCGGGTTGCCGCGCAGGCCGGCGCCGAGGTCGTCGTCCTCTGCGACACCAACGGCGGCATGCTGCCGACCCGGATCGGTGAGGTTGTCGCCGCCGTGCGCGACGCAACCGGTGCGCGCCTGGGTATCCACTGCCACAACGACACCGCCTGCGCGGTCGCGAACACTCTCATCGCGGTCGAGGCCGGGGTCACTCACGTCCAGGGGACCGCCAACGGCTACGGCGAGCGGTGCGGCAACGCCGACCTGTTCAGCGTGGTCGCCGGGTTGGAGACCAAGTTCGGGCGTCCGGTGCTGCCCACCGGGAAACTGCGCGAGCTGGTGCGGGTCTCGCACGCCATCGACGAGATCACCAACCTGGCCCCCTACAGCCACCGCGCGTATGTGGGTGCGAGCGCGTTCGCGCACAAGGCCGGGCTGCACGCGAGCGCGGTCAAGGTCGACCCGGACATGTACCAGCACATCGATCCGGCCGTGGTCGGCAACGACATGCGGATGCTGGTCTCGGAGCTCGCAGGCCGCGCCACGATCGAACTCAAGGGCCGGGAACTGGGGCTGGACCTGTCCGGCCAGCGCGAGGCCCTCGGGCGGGTCGTCGACCTGGTCAAGGAGCGGGAAGCCGCCGGTTACGCCTACGAGGCGGCGGAGGCATCCTTCGAACTGCTGCTGCGCGACGAGATCGAAGGCGAGCGGCGCTATTTCACCCTCGAGTCGTGGCGCGTGATCGTCGAGCGGCGGCCCGACGGGGAGGTCGTGAGCGAGGCGACCGTCAAAGTGGTCTCCCGCGGCGTGCGGCACGTGTCAACGGCCGAGGGCAACGGCCCGGTCAACGCCCTTGACCGAGCGTTGCGGGAGGCGTTGGAGAAGGGCTACCCGGGCCTGGCAGACCTCGACCTCGTCGACTACAAGGTGCGCATCCTCGACGGCAGGTCCGGCACGGGCGCGGTGACCCGGGTACTGGTGGAGACCAGCGACGGCCGCGACCGGTGGGACACGATCGGCGTGGACGAGAACATCATCGCCGCGTCCTGGGAGGCGCTGGCGGACGCCGTCACCTACGGTCTGCGCCGCCAGGGCGAAGGCGTCGAGCGCGAAGGCGTCGAGACTGATGGTGCCGCGCGCGAAGCGTGACCGGTGGCATGAGTAACGGTATGTCAGGTTCTGGCACACGTCGAGGATGAACATCCTGAAGGTCATGAATTATTAGCATGGGTCCCGTCCGATCATGA
>NZ_CAUVXO010000012.1:36357-37206 GCF_963555865.1 Protofrankia sp. Cr1 | reverse complement strand
AGACGACGCACCCGGCGAGCATGGCGCGCCAGCGCCACGCGCAGTCCGGAGCGCGGCGGCCCGTCCGGCTCCTGCACGGCGCGGCGTATGCGGCACGGTGAGCACCGGTGAAGATCCCTTCACAAACCCCGGGCTGAGCTGATCTCCTCCGTCGGTCGGGCAGGCTTGCCCCTACCCCGGGTTCTCCCGGCCGGGCAAGGGCCGGCGTCTACTCAAGTCCGATCTTCGCTGTCGGCCCTTGCGTGGTCGGGAGGTTCCGGGGTCGCCCTCGGGTGCCCGGTCGGCGGTGGAGGCCAGCGGACTTGCACCCATCCCGCCAACCGTAACCGAACAGGTGCTCCCACTCCTCCAGAGAGAAGGCCGGGGTTCGGGGCGAAGCCCCGTTGTTCTTGGCGGCCCGTCCGAGTCGCTCGTGAACAAGTAGGGAAAGTCGGTACAGACCCGAACTGAAGGCGTATAGCCGGTTGAAGTCGGTCCAACTGGCGCTGTCGCGGGAATGGATCGATGGCTTGCGGAAGCACGCCATGCACTTCCCCGGACACGCAATGTTGTCTAGTCTGAGATGGTGGTGTGGAACAAGCGGGGAAATACCGGCGGTGGAGCTTCGTCGGGCAGCGGCAGCACGAAGCGGGGCGGGAAGGACTACACCGCCTCCCACTCAGTTGATCACGGTACGACGACCTGCCCGCGCTGCTCGGGCACGGGCGAGATCGTACGGGACCATGTCGAGACCGACGAGGACGGCGGTTTCTCCGGTGCCGACCGAATGACCTGCCCGCGCTGCGGCGGCGAGGGGACGGTGACCCGCCGATGACCGACCGACCCGCACGTGATCCGGAGCGGATGGTG
>NZ_CAUVXO010000012.1:14428-36165 GCF_963555865.1 Protofrankia sp. Cr1 | reverse complement strand
ACCGCGGTCCGGGTGCAATGCAAGCAGTGTCGGCGGGCGCAAGGTGCGGCACTCGCCCGCGCGAGACGTAGCGGGGGCGGAAAAGGTGAGCTTCCCGCTACGGCGGTAGATCGCTGCCCGCACTACGAGACGATCTGGGCGCCTGGTTACGGTCCCGAAGGTGAGCCTCCGCCAGACTCGGGATGGTCTGACCGGACGCCGCCAGTTTGACCTCATTCGGGTCGGTGCGGTCGCGTACCAGAATGTCCAGCTGTGCCGTCGCCGGTCACCGTCACCGTGCCCCTGCCGCCACACCGTGGACACGTCGGTGGAGGTCCAGAGTGCTTCGCCATGTGGTCGTCCGCCTGCTGGCAGAGCCCTCCAGCATGATCCCATCTAACAGGCGTGACATGGCAAGCGCTCAGCGTGTGGGGATAGTGGTTACTGAGCGCGGTCGTGGTGGTGAATCAGTGAAGATCCCTCACCACGACCGCGATCAGCGGCTCCCACCGGTGCGTCACGACCGCGTCAGGCGTACCTCACGCAGACTTCACCTGCGGCGCGGGATCTTCCGCGACCTCGGGTGTGTCCTCGTCGTGCTGCTCATCCGTCGGGATGGCCGATTCCTTCTCGCGCAGGACCGAGGCGAGGATCTCCCGCTCCGCCTCGGTCCGGCCGACCCAGGACGCACCTTCGACCGACTTGCCCGGCTCAAGGTCCTTGTAGACCTCGAAGAAGTGCTGGATCTCCAGCCGGTCGAACTCGGGAAGGTGCCTGATGTCACGCAGGTGCTCCTGGCGGACGTCCGCGACCGGCACACACAGCACCTTGTCGTCCGGGCCTTTCTCGTCGCTCATCTGGAACATGCCGATCGTGCGGCATCGCACCAGGCAGCCCGGGAACGTCGGCTCCTCCAGCAGGACGAGCGCGTCCAGAGGATCACCGTCCCGGCCCAGCGTACCCTCGATGAACCCGTAGTCCGAGGGATAATGAGTGGACGTGAACAGCATCCGGTCGAGCCGGATACGCCCGGTGTGGTGATCCATCTCGTACTTGTTGCGTTGCCCCTTCGGGATCTCGATGGTCACATCGAACTCGAGGTCCACACCGTCCCCTGTCATGTCGGTGGGCGCGTCCCGTCCGACGCGCCCGCGTGTTCTGTACTTGTTACCAGTATCTGCGGTTACGACCGCCGCCCAGGACCGCCGCGACCCGATCATGTAAAATCAGCCATCCGCCGCTTACCTGGCACCGACGGACGGGGTGACCCCGCGGTGACGTCTCCCGACCTCGATCGGCTGCGGAGTCTGTCCGGGATATTCCCCGTGCAGGTGATGCGACTCGGATTCACCCGACGTAGTCTCTCGCACGTGTCCCCTGGGATGCGGAGTCGGGTCGGCGGGCTGACTGCCATCACCGGGGCTCTGCTTGCCGGCCAGCTCTCCGTCGCTCCGCCGCAACGACCGGGCGTCGCCCACACCGACTCCCGACCGTCGGCAGTCCCCTTCGCGGCGCTGGATCCGGCAGCGCGATCCGCCGACCCCGCCACGCTGGGCGCCCGGCTCGCCGGTCCGCTGGCGAACGCCGCGTTGGGCAACCCAGCGGGGCTGGTGGTGGACGCGCTGACCGGGGCCCTGCTGCTGGACCGCCGGTCCGACCTGCCGACAGCACCGGCGTCCACCTTGAAGACCGTGGTGGCCGCGGCCGCGCTGACCACGTTCGGCCCACGGGAAACCCTTACGACCCGAGCCTTCTACAGTCCACCCGCCACCGCGGATGGTGCTGCCACCACCGTTGTCGGCGGCGGGACCCTGTGGCTGGTGGGTGCGGGCGATCCGACCCTGACCGCAGCCGCCGGGCCCACCGGCTACCCGTCCTTCGCACGCCTGTCGGACCTCGCCACACAGGTACGTGGGACCGGCGTCACCCAGGTCGACCGGGTGGTCGCAGACCAGACACTGTTCACCGGACCGCCCACTGGCGAGGGCTGGCGCGACAGCTATGTGACCGACGGCAACGTCACACCGGTCTCCGCGCTCGAGGTGGACGGCGGTCGCGGCGCTGCGGGCGCGACCGGCCCGCGCACAACCACGCCGGCGATGGCCGCTGCCAACGCGTTCGCGGCGGCGCTGCGCCGCTGCGGAGTGCAGGTCAACTCGACCGAAATCGGCGCCCTGCCAGCCGCCGGCGTCGCCCAACCTGGCGCACGGCAGCTTGCCGCCGTCCAGAGTCCGCCGATCCCGGTGCTGGTCGAGCGAATGCTCACCTACTCCGACAACGACCTCGCCGAGAGCCTCGGCCGGCTGGTGGCCCACGCCCGCGGCCTGCCGGCTTCGTTCGCCGGCGCCACCAGTGCGGTACTCGACGTGCTGCGGGAACTGGGCGTGCCGACGGCCGGAACCTACCTTGCGGACACGAGCGGTCTGTCAACATCCAACCGGATTGCCCCGGCCACCCTCGTGGCGCTGTTGCGGACGGCCGTCCTGCCCGGGCACCCGGCGCTGCGAACACTGATCACGGGGCTCCCGGTGGCCGGGTTCTCCGGGACGCTGAACGACCGCTACGACTCGGCCGACACCCGAGCCGGTGCCGGCGACGTGCGGGCGAAGACCGGCAGCCTGCGAATCGTGACAAGCCTCGTCGGCCAGGTTGTGGACAGCGACGGCCGGCTGCTGTTGTTCGGTTTCTTCGCCCCCGTGGAGGAGGCCGGGGCCACCCGTGCCGCCCTCGACCAGGTGGCCGTCGCGCTCGAGTCCTGCGGATGCTGAGTGCAACCCACCGATGACAGGCACGCGCGGGCGACAATGCCTGTCATCGTGGGGGGGAGGGACATAGGCTGGCGGATGTGGACGCCGAGCTAGTCGACTGGGACCTCGCGGTAACGACAGCGCGGCGGCTTGTCCGACCTGGCCCGCCCGTGGCCCGCTCCGAAGCGGACACGGTGGTTGCGGAGCTGCGACGGCTGGCCGTCGAGGCGGAAGGCCATGTCCAGGCATACACCAGGCTGGAACCGGCTGGTCCGCCGACACCGATCGTCGTGGTGGACCGGCCGGAATGGGTCCGGTCGAATGTCGCCGGCCTTCGGGTGGTGAGCGAACCGCTGCTCGACAAGCTCGCGGACCGCGATCGAGGCAAGCTGTCCACGGCTGTTGGCCGCCGGGTCACCGGGGTACAGCTCGGCACCGCGCTGGCCTACCTCGCAGGCAAGGTTCTCGGCCAGTACGAGGTCTTCCTCCCCCCCGATGAAACCGATGCACCCGATGCACCCGGGACACCCGGGACACCCGGTGAAACCGGCGCGGCGGGACATCCGGGACGCCCAGGGCGACTCAGCCTGGTCGCACCGAACATCGCCCATGCCGAACAGGCGCTGGCCGTCAACCCGCACGACTTCCGGTTGTGGGTCTGCCTGCATGAACAGACCCATCGCATCCAGTTCACCGCCGTCCCGTGGCTGCGGACGCATCTGGAGCACGAGATCGCATCCTTCATCGAGGCGACCGACCTCGACGCGGACGTCCTCGCCGAACGGGTGCGATCGGCCGTCTCCGCGCTGCGCGGCGCCGTGCTCGACCGTGGGCCGAACGCGCCGAGCATCGTCGAGGCCCTGCAGACGCCCGCCCAACGCCAGGTCCTGGATCGACTGCAGGCACTGATGACCCTGCTGGAGGGGCACGCCGACCAGGTCATGGACGCGGTCGGCCCCAAGGTCGTCCCGACCGTCGCCGAGATCCGGTCACGCTTCGACAACCGCCGCGGTGGTGGTTCACCGATCGACCGCTTTGTCCGCCGCCTGCTCGGACTGGACCTCAAGCTGCTGCAGTACCGCCAAGGTGGCGCCTTTGTCCGGGCTGTCGTTGCCGAGGCGGGGGTCGACGCGTTCAACCTGGTCTGGGAATCTCCCGAGACGTTGCCGACCCGGTCGGAGCTGGTCGATCCAGGCGCCTGGATGCAACGTGTCCTGGGCTCGCGCCCGTCGATATCGGCATAGTGCGTGATCGGAATAGTGTGTGCCTGCCCCGGGCAGCACGACCGTCCCGCCGTCTGTGCCTGTGCCTGAACCGGTGCCTGTGCCTGTGCCTGAACGCCATGCGGGAATAGCCGTCATGGCCCACCGCAGGGCCGCGGCCGAGGTCCGGGTCGCGCTCCGCCGCTCGATTGCCGACCTCCCCCCGGGCAGCCTGGTGCTCGCGGCCTGCTCGGGCGGTCCGGACTCACTGGCGCTGGCCGCCGCGCTCGCGTTCCTGGCACCGCGCCGGGCGCTGCGCGGCGGGCTGCTGACCGTCGACCACGGTTGGTATGAGGGTTCCGCCGCCCAGGCGGACACAGTGGCCGCGCAGGGACGGGAGCTCGGCCTCGACCCCGTCGAAATCCTGCCGGCGCGCTCACCGCGTTCGGAGGGAGCCGCCCGCGACGCCCGCAGGTCCGCTCTGACCTGCGCCGCCGAACGCCTGGGCGCGAGCGCCGTGCTGCTCGGCCATACCCTTGACGACCAAGCCGAGACGGTCCTGCTGCGACTCGCCCGCGGCTCCGGCGCACGCACGCTGGCGGGCATGCCGCGCAGCGACGGCCTGTTCCGGCGCCCGCTGCTGGACATCCGCAGGTCGGTGGCCCGAAACGCCTGCCTCGCCGACGGGCTCACCCCGTGGGATGACCCGACCAACGCTGACGAGGCGTTCGCGCGGGCCCGGGTCCGCCACCGGGTCCTGCCTGTTCTGGAGGACACCCTCGGCCCGGGTATCGCCGAGGCCCTCGCCCGCACCGCCGACCTGTTGCGGGCGGACAATGAGGCGCTCGACGCCGATGCGGCGGTTGTCTACGACCAACTGGCCCACCCTGCCGGGCCGGCCGGCGCAGCCGTCCGCATCGACCTGGACCTCGCCGGCCTCGCGGGGCTCAGCACCGCGCTTCGGGGCCGGGTGATGCGGCGGGCGGCACGTGCGCTCGGAAGCGCACCGACCGGGCTGCGAGCCGATCACATCCGGGCCATGGACGAGCTGGTGACGAGATGGCGCGGACAGAAGCCGGTCCCGCTGCCCTCGGGTGTCATCGCGACGCGCGCCGATGGCAGGATCTCGGTAGCGCGGCCTCCGGGGTTCGCGACCTGCGGATTCGAGGCCTCCGGCCGGTGCGATGGATACCCTCGACCCGCGCCTGTGACACCCGGGTCGGGGACCCGGCCAGACACCTCCACGCCCGCCGCCGACGGTGGCGAGCCGCGTGGAAACACCAGGGAGGCTCAGGTGAGCACTGCGCACACGGTGCCCGACCGGACCGGGTCCGACCGGACCGGGTCAGCCGGCGCCGGGGCGGAGGACCGGCCGCGGGCCAGCCCGCATCCCGACATCGCCGAGGTCCTTGTCAGCACCAACGAGATCGCCACCAGGATCAGGGAGCTGGCGGCGCTGGTCGATGCCGACTACGCCGGTCGCGAGGTGCTGCTCGTCGGTGTCCTCAAGGGCGCGGTGATGGTGATGGCGGACCTGTCCCGGCTACTGACTGTGCCACTGACCATGGAGTTCATGGCCGTCTCGTCGTACGGCTCGGCGACGTCGTCCTCAGGCGTCGTGCGCATCCTCAAGGACCTGGACCGCCCCATCGAGGGCAAGGACGTCCTGGTCGTCGAGGACATCATCGACTCGGGCCTGACCCTGTCGTGGCTGCTGCGCTATCTGCGGTCGCGCAGCCCGGCATCGCTGGAGGTGCTCGCGCTGCTACGCAAGCCGGCGGCACTGGCCGTCGACATCGACGTACAGTATGTCGGCTTCGACATACCGAGCGCCTTCGTCGTCGGCTACGGTCTCGACTACGCCGAGCGTTACCGCACCCTGCCATATGTCGGAACGCTGACCCAGGAGGCGATCGACCGCGGCGCCCGGTGAGAGCGTCCGGCGGATGGACCGGTGCCGCCGGTTTTCCAGCGTCGGCTGGGCACCTCCAGCCGACCGAGAAGATCCAGAACACTGCACATCGGGGGACCCCACTGATCACCACGTGCTCTGACGGCTACGAACCTGTTCGACGAATCACCCATTCGGGGCACCGAGGTGGAACAGGACGCTTCCCTTGCCCGTTGCTCGGATGTACGCGCGGTAAGGCGCGGGTACCGGCGGTACCCTCGGCACAAGGGAATCCCGAACGAGGGCAGCACACACGTCAGGAGGGTGGAGCGCGCGTGTCCAGCGCTCCAGGCAGATGACTCCAAGAAGAATCTTCCGCGGCTGGGTGCCTCTCGGGCTCCTGGCCCTGTTCGTGATCATTCTCATGACCGGGGTGTTGTCGGGTTCAAGCGAGTACACCAAGAGTGACCTGAACTCCATCCAGCAAAAGATCGAATCGGGTCAGGTCGTCAGCGCCACAATCCAGGACTCCAAGCAGCGCATCCAGATCAAGACAAAGGACGGAAAGTACGAGTCGTCCTATGTCAGCCGCCAGGCGACCGATCTCGCCGACAAGCTCCACGAGAAGGGGGTCGCCTACGAGGTCAAGGTCGATCAGGGCAACATCTTCGTGTCGTTGCTGCTGAACCTCCTACCAGTGCTGCTGGTCGTGCTGCTGCTGTTCTTCTTCATGAACCAGATGCAGGGCGGCGGCAACCGGGTCATGAACTTCGGCAAGTCCAAGGCCAAGCTGGTCAGCAAGGACACACCGAAGACGACCTTCGTCGATGTCGCGGGTGCCGACGAGGCGATCGAGGAACTCCAGGAGATAAAGGAGTTCCTGGAGAACCCGGGCAAGTTCCAGGCGATGGGCGCCAAGATCCCCAAAGGGGTACTGCTGTACGGACCGCCTGGAACCGGCAAGACGCTCTTGGCCCGCGCGGTCGCGGGTGAGGCCGGCGTGCCGTTCTACTCGATCTCCGGCTCGGACTTCGTCGAGATGTTCGTCGGTGTCGGCGCAAGCCGGGTGCGGGACCTGTTCGAGCAGGCCAAGGCCAACGCACCAGCGATCATCTTTGTGGATGAGATCGACGCGGTGGGTCGCCACCGTGGTGCCGGTCTCGGCGGTGGCCACGATGAACGCGAGCAGACCCTCAACCAGCTCCTGGTCGAGATGGACGGGTTCGACGTCAAGGGCGGCGTCATTCTCATTGCGGCCACGAACCGGCCCGACATCCTGGACCCGGCGCTGCTACGCCCGGGACGGTTCGACCGCCAGATCGTCGTCGATCGCCCCGACCTGCTGGGCCGCGAGGCGATTCTGAAGGTCCACGCCAAGGGCAAGCCGATGGAGCCCGACATCGACATGCTGACCATCGCGCGGCGTACGCCGGGGTTCACCGGCGCAGACCTAGCGAATGTGCTCAACGAGGCTGCGCTGCTCACGGCCCGGTCCGACCAGAAGTTCATCTCCTCGGCCCTGTTGGAAGAGTCGATCGACCGGGTGATGGCCGGGCCGGAACGCAAGAACCGGGTCATAAGCGACAAGGAGAAGAAGCGGATCGCCTACCACGAAGGTGGGCACGCCCTCGTCGGACACGCCCTGCCCAACAGCGACCCCGTCCACAAGGTCACGATTCTGCCCCGCGGCCGGGCGCTCGGTTACACCATGCAGCTACCGCTCGAGGATCGTTACCTGCGTACCCGATCGGAGATGTTGGACGAGCTCGCGATGTTCCTGGGCGGGCGGACCGCCGAGGAACTCGTCTTCCACGAGCCGACCACAGGTGCCAGCGACGACATCGAGAAGGCGACGAAGGTCGCCCGAGCCATGGTCACCCAGTTCGGCATGAGTGACACGCTCGGAGCGCTGAAGTTCGGCGGTGAGAGCAACGAGGTGTTCCTCGGGCGCGACATGGGCCACCAGCGCGACTATTCCGAGCAGGTTGCCGCGGAGATCGACGCGGAGGTTCGCCGTCTGATCGAGTCGGCGCACGACGAGGCGTGGGAGATCCTCGTTCAGTACCGGGACGTACTGGACAACCTTGTTCTGCGACTCATGGATGCCGAAACGCTCGGCAAGGACGCGGTTCTGGAGATCTTCGCGACAGTCCAGAAGCGGCCCAGCCGCGGCTCGTACACGGGGGTGGGCAAGCGCCTGCCGTCCGACCAGCCGCCGGTGATGACCCCGGCCGAGCTGGGGCTGGCCAAGCCCGGCGATGTCACGGATCTGGTACCCAACGCCACCATCGGTCAGGGCGGCCGGACCAATGGTGCCGCCCACGGCAACGGCAGCAGCGTGCCGGCGGCCACCGGGAATGGGTCCGGATCCGGTCAGGTTTCCTCCGATGACCACGCCACGGCGACGGAACAGAACGCGGGCGGCGGATCGGCACCTGCGGAGCCGACGTCGGCCGCACCGAAGATGTCCAACCCTTGGGCACCGCCGACGCTGCCGAACGACGACGACAGGGGACGCCGTTGACGACCGATTACGGTCTCGCACCCACCGGGTACACGTCTTCGGCTCCTGCCGACGTTCCAGGGGATGTTCCAGGGGATGTCGCCGGGATCGGCGCCGACGGCGTCGCCCCCGGCGACGGTAAGGGTGTTGCCGGCAGTGACGGTCCGCCCGAGCGGCAACGGCCTGATCTGGGGCCTCGGGCGGTCCGTCCCTTCGACCACGACCGGGTGGCTCGCGCTGTGCGTGAGCTTCTGATCGGCATCGGGGAGGACCCGGATCGGGAAGGCCTGCGCAAGACCCCGGAGCGGGTCGCGCGGGCCTATCAGGAAGCGGTGGAGGGCCTCGGCCGGGACCCGTCCGAGGTGCTCACCACCGTCTTCGACGAAGGTCATGAAGAGATGGTGCTGGTTCGCGACATCGACTTCACGTCGTTGTGCGAACATCATCTGGTCGCGTTCGCAGGCAAGGCGCATGTCGCCTACATCCCGAACGAAGCCGGGCAGATCACCGGGCTGTCGAAACTGGCGAGACTCGTCGACCTGTACTCGCGCCGCCCGCAGGTGCAGGAACGGCTCACCACCCAGATCGCCAACGCGCTGGAGCGGGCGCTGTCACCTCGTGGGGTCATGGTCGTCGTCGAGGCCGAACATCTGTGCATGTCCATGCGGGGAGTCCGCAAGCCCGGCGCCCGTACGGTCACCTCAGCCGTGCGCGGGCAGTTCCTGAGCACCGCGACCCGCAGCGAGGGAATGTCGCTGATTCTCAGTCACCGCTGACGACAGTCAGTCCTGCATCGACTGGATCTCCCGGGTGGCCCGCCGAAGCCGGGCCGACAGGCTCCGTGCGATCGCCCGGTAGATCGCGTCACAGGTGCGCGGGTTGCTCCGGCGCAGTTCTTCGAACGCGGCAAGGGAGAGCACCTCGCACTCGGTCGGCTCCGCCACCGTGATGCGGGTGGAGCGCAACCCGCCGTCGACAAGTGCCAGCTCGCCGAAGGCGGCCCCGGCCGGCACGGTGTTGAGGCGGAGCCACCGCACTGCCTTTCCCGCTTGAACCTCGGCGTTGACCAGACCGCGGGTCACGAAGTAGATGGCATCGGCCGGGTCGCCCGCATCGAAAATCACTTCCCCACGCTCATAGGACTGGCTCCTGGTGAGCGATCGGACGACCGCGACCTCGTCGCGTGCCAACTCGGCAAGCAGCTCCTGCCCGGCGAACGGGACCCGGACGGTCGGTGGGAGCGTGGTGAGGTTCGCCCGCATCAGCAAGGCTTCCTCACACCACTCGAGCGCGATCTCAAGATCAGGAAGCCGCTCGGTGGACCAGTCCGAGCGCATCAGCCCGGCGACGGCCGGGAGCGCCCGCGGGTCGACGAACAGCGTCGTGACCTTCCGATCCGCGAGATCGGCCAACAACACCCGGAGCAGGCCGGCAGCCGGTTCGTCGATAGCTGCGACCCGCCGCAGGTCGAATACGATCCACGAGATGCCGTCAAGGTGATCAACCACTGTCCGTAGCAGCCGCTCCGCGCTCGCGAACGCAAGATCGCCCTGAAGCTCATACACGACGAACGCCACCCCCGACCGCGCAAGAACCTCCCTGTCCCGTTCCGGCCGGACCCGCTTGGAGCTGACCGTGTCCCCGCGGTAGGTGAAGCGGACCGGATGCGCCGGCTGACCCCCCGGGCGCAGCAGGTGCAAGGCGAAACGCTCGGACATCTCTCGACAGGCGAGAACCCCACGGACGCTGTTGCCCTTGTGATCCAGGAGAGGACTATAGAGGCCGACACCCAGCTGGCCCGGCAGAACCGCGCAGATCCCCCCTGCGACGCCGCTCTTGGCCGGCAGCCCGACCCGCAACAACCACTCACCAGCGTGGTCGTACATACCGCAGGTACCCATGACCGCGAGAACGCTGCCCACGTCCGCCTCGGACACGACCCGCTGCTTCGTCAGTGGGTTGACGCCGCCGAGCGCGAGTGTCGCCGCCATGACGGCCAGGTCGGTACCGGTGACGAGAACGGCGCACTGCCGGAAGTAGATGGAACAGATCTCATCAACCGATCCCTGCAATGCTCCGGCGTTACGCATCAGGTAGGCGATGGCGCGGTTACGGTCACCGGTGTCCTGCTCGGACGCGAAGACCTGTTCGTCCACGTCGAGCTCGCGGCCGGCGAACGCCGACAACCCCTGACGAATTCGCTCGAAACGCTCGGCCGGATCCCGTCCGTCGATCAGACTCGCGGTGAGGATCGCTCCCGCGTTGACCATCGGGTTCAACGGCCGGCCGGTACCGGCTTCAAGCGTGATGGCGTTGAAGGCGTCGCCGGTAGGCTCGACTCCGACCCTGCGGATGACGTCGTCAAAACCACGATCATGCAGAGCGAGGGCATAGACGAACGGCTTGGAAACCGACTGGATCGTGAACGGCGCCATGCTGTCGCCCACACTGTAGCTGTGGCCGTCCATTGTTGTCATGGCGATCCCGAAGGCATTCGGGTCGGTGTGCGCAAGCTGCGGGATATAGGTGGCAACCGCTCCGTCGCGATTATCGCGGAACCTACCGTGCAGTTCGCCGAGTGGTCGTTCGATCGGCCCGCCCGATGGCGTCCCCGCACCGACGGATGCGGGGACATGCTTAGAGTGCGGCGCAGGAGCCTCGTTCACTCTCCGCTCCCGTCTCCCTTCCAACCCACCTGGCACAAGATACTCTTCGCACTTTCGGGATGCAGCTGGTCGCTGAAACCACCGGCGTGCTACTACAGGCGGCAGGCCCGGATCGAGGAGACCATGATGCCCCGGGCGCCGATCTCCCACAGATCATCCATCACCCGGTTCACCTCGGCGTGGAGCACCATGGCGCGCACGGCCACCCAATCCTCACGCTGCAACGGTGAAATCGTCGGCGACTCGTAACCCGGGGTAATCTCGCACGCCTTTTCCAGTACTGAATTGGGAACGTCGTAGTCCATGATCGCATAACGCCGAGCGACCAGGACCCCCTGAATGCGACGCAGCAGGCGCTCGTGGGCGGGCACGAGCTCCAGCCCCTTCTTCACGATGACAACGGCCTCGGAACGCAACACCGGCTCACCCACCAGGGCTAGGCCGTGAGCACGCAACGTGCGCCCGGTCTCCACCACGTCCGCGACGACATCGGCCACTCCGAGCCGGACGGCCGTCTCCACCGCGCCGTCAAGTTTCACGATGCGGGCATCAATGCCGCGCTGCGCCAGGTCGGCCGCGACCAGGCCGGGGAACGACGTTGCTATGCGCGTCCCGGCCAGGCCCGCAATGCCGTCCAACGCGCCAAGCGGCGCGGCATAGCGAAAGGTGGAGAACCCGAACCCGAGCGGCAGCAGTTCGTCAGCGGCGACACCACTGTCGATAAGGAGGTCACGGCCGGTGATGCCGATGTCAAGGTGACCCGCCCCGACATAGACGGCGATGTCGCGAGGCCGGAGGAAGAAGAACTCGATATCGTTCTCGGTGTCGGCGATGACCAGTTCCGCCGATTCCCGATGCGCCCGGTAGCCGGCGTCGACGAGCAACTGACTGGATGCCGTGGCGAGTGCACCTTTGTTGGGCACCGCGAGTCGAAGCATCATAGCCCCCGTGTCACAGTTTGGCACCGGATACACACAGAACATCGACCGTCACAGCTTCGAGTATACGTCCTCGGGGGCGAGACCCGCGGAAATCATCACCAACTGACTCCAGTACAACAGCTGCGACAACTCCTCCGCGACCCGCTGCGGCCCCTCGTACTCGGCCGCCATCCAGGTTTCGGCGGCCTCTTCGAGGAGTTTCTTCCCGATATGGTGAATCCCTTTTTCGAGAGCGTCGACGCTACCGGATCCTGCGGTCCGTTCGCGCCATTTTTCGGCGAGCTCCAGATACAGTTCATCGTACGTTTTCATCGTTACCGAAATCCATCCTTCCCACCGGTCGCAAAAATGATCACCCTGGCCGCTGGGAGGATCTGTCCGCCGTCCGGAGGCTCCAGCACTCAGGAGACCCCGTCCGGCCGGCCGCAAGGACATCGGCATGAAACACATCGGCACGGACCATGCGCATGGTAACGCACCGCCGCCGCGAGTGGACGGGACACCGCGGCAGACACCACCGGCGACGCAGCGGAGTGCGGCCGACGCACCGCCGAGCGCTCTCATGCGGTTTACTGAACGATTGTGTTCCGTCCCTCGCTCGTCGCCACCGACCTCGACGGAACGCTGATCCGATCGGATGGCTCGGTCTCCGCTCGCACCCGGGCCGCGCTGCGCCGGGTCGAGGCTGCCGGCGCGCTCGTGGTGTTCGTCACCGGCCGGCCCACGCGGGTGATGGCCGAGATCGTGGCCCAGACCGGCGCGTCCGGCCTGGCGATCTGCGCCAACGGCGCGCTCGTCTACGACCTGGACAACAATTCGACAGTCACGCATCGGGCTCTGGACACCACCACGGCCCTGTGGCTGACCGCTGAAATCCGGGCTCTCGTGCCCGATGCCGCCTTTGCGGTGGAAAGCGGTACCCGTTTCGGGCGGGAACCGACCTTCGTCACGATGTGGCCCGATCCACACGAATGCGTCGGTCACATCACCGAACTTCTGCTGGCGATGCCGGCGACAAAACTACTGGTCCGGCGGGAACTACGCGGGATCACCCTGGCCGACGCCTATGTCGCGATCGCGCGGATCGCCGGCTCGGCCGCAGTGGTCACCACATCGAGTCACGATCTCGTCGAAATCGCCGGAGCGGGTATCTCCAAGGGAGTCGCCCTGGCGGAGATCGCCGCGCAGTACGACATATCCGCGCAACGCACGATCGCCTTCGGTGACATGCCGAACGATCTACCGATGTTCGCCTGGGCCGGGCACGCCGTCGCGGTCGCCAACGCACACCCGGAGGTCCTCGCGGCAGCTGACGAGATCACCGCCTCGAACGACGCCGACGGCGTGGCACACGTCATCGAGCGCCTCTTCCCCTGACCCGTCCGGAGCGCGCTGGAGCGCCCGCCGACCGCCCTTTGGAGCAGATCGTTTCTCCAGGGGTCAGGATGAGGTCATGGCCACATCTGCCACCACCTCGGCGGGGGGCGCCGGCGTCGGCCGCACCGGGCACGGCGGTCCGGCCGCGCCCGACACGCGGTCCCATGACATCGACCCCGAGTTCCTGACGCTGCCCCGCGCGGCGCTCGCGGACGCCGCACTGCAGACCGCCCGCGACTGTGGGGCGACCCATGCCGACATCCGCATCGAACGGACCCGCGACGCGTCGCTGTCGTTCCGCGACGGCGGCCTGGAGAGCCGCGGCGACGGCCTGTCGGTCGGTTTCGCCGTCCGGGTCGTTCACGACGGGACGTGGGGATTCGCCGCCGGCGTCGACCTCAGCGTCGACGAGGCCGTCCGGGTGACCAGGCAGGCCGTCGAGCTCGCGCAGGTGGCACGGCCGCTCAACAGCGAACCGGTGGAGCTGACCGATGAACCCGTCTACACCGACGCGGTGTGGGTGTCGGCCTACGCGGTCGACCCGTTCACGATCGAGACCGCCGAGAAGATCGAACGGGTCGGCGGGCTGTGCCGCACGCTGATGACCGCCAGGGATGTCGACCATGTCGACGGCACGCTCGGGCAGGTGATGGAGAACAAGTTCTACGCGGACCTGGCCGGGACGACCACCACCCAGCAACGGGTCAGGGTGATCTGCCAGCTCGAGGCGACCCGGGTCGAGCGCGCCGCCGGCGGCTTCGAGACCATGCGTACGATCGCGCCCCCCGTCGGCCGCGGCTGGGAGTGGCTGGTGGCGGGTCCGGCCGCGGGCTGCTGGGACTGGGACGGTGAGATCGCGCTCATCCCATCTCTGCTGGCGGAGAAGGCACAGGCATCCTCGGTGGAGCCGGGCCGCTATGACCTGGTGATCGATCCGTCCAACCTGTGGTTGACCATCCACGAGTCGGTCGGCCATGCCACCGAACTCGACCGCGCGCTGGGTTACGAAGCCGCCTACGCGGGCACGTCGTTCGCAACCCTGGACAAGATCATGTCACTGTGCTATGGCTCCCCCGCCATGCACGTCACCGGCGACCGCACCGCCCCGCACGGCCTGGCGACGATCGGCTACGACGACGAGGGCGTGCAAGCCGGGCAGTGGGACATCGTCCGCGCCGGAACTCTGGTCGGCTACCAGCTCGACCGCAGGATGGCCGCGCAGAACGCCGTCGCACTCGGCGTGCGGAGTTCCAACGGCTGCGCGTTCGCGGACTCCCCCGGACACGTGCCGATCCAGCGGATGGCCAACGTGTCACTCCAGCCTGCCCCAGGCGGGCCGACCACCGAAGAACTGATCTCCCGGGTGGAACGCGGAATCTACGTCGTCGGTGACAAGAGCTGGTCGATCGACATGCAGCGGTACAACTTCCAGTTCACCGGCCAGCGGTTCTACGAGATTCGCGGCGGCCAGCTCGTCGGGCAGCTGCGCGACGTCGCATACCAGGCGACCACCACCGATTTCTGGGGGTCGCTGGAGGCCGTGGGCGGCGAGGCGACCTATGTCCTGGGCGGTGCGTTCAACTGCGGCAAGGGCCAGCCCGGCCAGGTTGCCCCGGTGAGCCACGGTTGTCCGTCCGTGCTGTTGCGGGGCGTGAACATTCTCAACACCCAGCGAGAGGCGGGCCGGTGAGCGCGATGCAGTCCCACGAAATCGTCGAGATGGCGCTGGCATCGTCACGGGCCGACGGCGCCGTGGTGATCGCCGGCGAGTCGAGCACGGTGAACCTGCGGTGGGCCAACAACACCCTGACCACCAACGGCGCGGCCCGGGACCGGTCCGTCACCGTGATCAGCGTGGTGGGCCGCGCGTTCGGGGTCCGCTCCGCGAGCAGTGTCTCCGACCGCGACGACCTGGCGAAGCTGTTGCGGCTGTCCGAGGCCGACGCCCGCGAGGCCGGGAACGCCGACGACTACGCCGAGCTGCTCGGTCCCGACGCCGACGGCTACGCCGAGGTCACCATGGCGCACCCAGGCGGCGGGACAGCGGTAGCGGCCGCGCACGCAGTAGCGCAGACAACCTTCGCGGACCCCGCGCAACGCACCAGCACCAGCGTGTTCGCCGCATTCGCCCGCGATCTCGGCGACGCCTTCGAAGCGGCGCGGGCCGACGGGCGGCGCCTGTTCGGTTTCGCCCAGCATGAACTGACCACCACCTGGCTCGGCACCTCCGCGGGGCTCCGGCTACGGCACAGCCAGCCGACGGGCTCCGTGGAATGGAACGCCAAGAGCGCCACGCCCGGCGGCTCGGTGTGGCATGGCCAGTCCACGCACGACTTCACCGACGTGTCCGTGCCGGACACCGACGCGCTCCTGCGCCGGCGTCTGGCCTGGGCCACGCGCTCGGTGGAACTGCCGGCCGGCCGCTACGAGACGTTGCTGCCGCCGTCCGCCGTCGCGGACCTGCTCACCTACGCCTACTGGTCGGCCGCCGGCCGCGACGCCGCCGAGGGACGCACCGTCTTCAGCCGGGCCGGCGGGGGCAGCAGAATCGGTGAGACGCTCGGCCCGCCCGGCCTGCACCTGTTCAGCGACCCGTTCGACCCGGAGCTTTCCGCGACCCCGTTCGTGATCGCGGCGTCCTCGTCGGCGACATCCAGCGTGTTCGACAACGGACTGCCGCTGCGACGCACCGACTGGATCATGGATGGCAAGCTGGCCGCGCTGGTCCAGACCCGTGCGTCGGCTCGTGGTGGCGCCCTGGAGGGCCAACGGGCGGGCGACGATCGTGCGATCGCGCGCCCGCAGGCCCCAAGCCCCGGAGCAGTTGCGGTGACCCCGTTCGTCGACAACCTGACCCTCGACGGCGGCGGGACGGCATCCCTGGAAGAGATGATCGCGAATACTTCTCGCGGGCTGCTGCTGACCTGCCTGTGGTACATCCGTGAAGTCGACCCGCAGATCCTCCTGCTCACCGGGCTCACCCGTGACGGCGTCTACCTGATCGAGGACGGCGAGGTCGTCGGTGCGGTGAACAACTTCCGTTTCAACGAGAGTCCGGTGGACCTGCTGGGACGGCTCACCGAGGTCGGGGCAACGGTCCGAACGCTTCCACGCGAGTGGGCGGACTGGTTCACGCTCGCGCGGATGCCGGCGGTGCGCGTCCCCGACTTCAACATGAGCTCGGTCAGTCCCGCCAGCTGACCCGGCCCGGCGCGCAAACTACAGATAGGCGCCGCGACCGAACTGTTCACCGGACTGGGAACCGCTTGGCAGGGCCCGCCGCCGCATCTCCTCCAGCTGGGCCCGCGCGGCCATCTGCTGGGCGAACAGCGCCGTCTGGATGCCGTGGAAGAGCCCCTCGAGCCAGCCGACGAGCTGCGCCTGGGCGATCCGGAGCTCGGCGTCGCTCGGGGTCTGCGTCTCGTCGAACGGAAGGGTAAGACGGCCCAGCTCGCTCTGAAGCTCAGGGGCCAGCCCGTCGGAGAGCTCTCTGATCGAATTACGATGGATCTCCCGAAGGCGGAGCCGGCTCGCCTCGTCCAGCGGCGCCGCCCGTACCTCCTCCAACAACTGTTTGATCATCGCGCCGATCCGCATCACCTTGTCCGGCTGGGAGACCATCTCCATGAGCGTGTTCGACTGGTCGCCTTCGCCGTCGGTGACGTGGGACGCATCAATGCCGCTGCCGATGGCGCCGGGCACGATCCGCGGGCGAGCACCCGAGGTATCGGTATCCACAGCACCGTCCGGTCCGACGATCACGACCCGCGGGTCCGGTTGATCTGCCATGGGTCCATCCTGCCTGGTCGCGCCGAAAGGCATGCGGGCAGGATGGATGCGGTCCCGATCCGATCACCTTCGGCGACATTTTGCCTCACTTCAAGGACTCACTGTAATCAAGATTCACAACAAGTAGGACCTTACCCACATGCCCGAGGTCCTCGACATGCCGATGCGCGTCGGCGACCCGCTCGATCGGGACCACCCGATCGACGACCGGCCGGATCGTGCCGGCCTCGACCGCCGGCCAGAACTGCTCACGAACAGCGGCCACGATCGCCGCCTTCTGCGCGTCCGGTCGGCCACGCAAAGACACCGCGTGTACGCCGCCCCGCTTCGCCAACAGCGTCCCGAGGTTCAGTTCGCCCTTTCGTCCGCCCTGGAGTCCGATCACGACGATCCGCCCCTCGACGGCCAGCGCGTCAACGTTGCGCGCCAGATAGGAACCACCCATGTTGTCGAGAATGACGTCCGCTCCGCGACCGTCGGTGGCCTCCTTCACACGGGCGACGAAGTCGTCGTCCCGGTAGGAGATGGCAAGATCGGCTCCGAGTTCGCGGACCCGCGCCAGCTTCGCCGAGCTGCCCGCGGTGGTGACGATCGTCACCGACGGTCGAAGCGCCCGCACCGCCTGGATCGCGAACGTACCGATCCCCGATGCGCCGCCGTGCACGAGGAAGACCTCGCCGTCGCTCAGCCCGGCCAGCCCGAACACCGTCGAGTGGACGGTGGCGGCGACCTCGGGCAGCCCGGCGGCCTCGACCAGCGACACACCCGCCGGTGCCGCAAGCACCTGGGTAGCGGGCACGTTGACCCTGGTCGCGTACCCGCCGCCGGACAGCAGCGCACAGACCTCGTCGCCGACCTGCCACGCCGTCACACCGTCGCCGACCGCCGCGACCAGGCCGGAGCACTCCAGCCCGAGCACCGGCGAAGTGCCCGGCGGAGGCGGATAGAAACCCTGTCGTTGCAGCAGGTCTGCCCGGTTGACCGCGGAGGCGACCACATCAATGGCCACCTCACCCGGGCCCGGGAAAGGTAGATCGGCCACCTCGGCCCAGGACATGACCTCAGGACCACCCGACGATGTCACTGTCACCGCATGCACAGCGCCACGGTATCCGCACGGCAGCCGTCAGCGTAACGGCAGGGCTGGCACCAGCCTATGCTGGAAAGGCCAGACGCAGATCGCAGACACGTAGCAGCAGACGGTAGGGATCCGACGGCCAGTCGGAGAAGATCCCCAGGTTCCGGCACCACTCGCGAGCCGAGGCATCCTCGACATTGATGATGAGGATCGGCGTGCGGGCCGGCCCCGCGGCGTACGCGACCTGCGCCAGAGCGTCGGCCACGAGCGCCCGGCCGACGCCGCGATGACGATCCGCGAGGTCGACCCCGACCCTGGAAATGATCAGTACCGGTGTCTCCCCTCCGTCACTTGCAAGCTTCCGCTCGACAGCGCATAGTAACCGGCAACGTCGTCTCCGGACCCCCGCCGGATGACCCGGACCCGGTTACGCCCGCTCTGGGCGGCAATGAGGGCCTGCTCCCGCAACCAGGTCGTGGTCGGCAAGGATCCGCAGTCGAACCCCGAGCGGGAATGGTAGTTAGCCAACGTCTCAATGCCGCTGTACCCGTGCGCACCGGCCCCCGGCCCGGCCGCTGCAAGAAGGCTTTCAAGCCCCGCCGGCATGCGCGCGGGCTCGGCCACCAGCGCCCTGACGTCAGCCTCCTGTTCGGCCGAGAGACAGAAGAGTCGATGGTCGGCCAGGAGGTCGGTCGCCGCTCTGGTGGCGTGGGCGATCACGAAGTCGGTGATCGGAATACCCGCCGCGTCACTGGCCGCGGCCAACAGGCGCCATGCCTGCCCGTCTTCGCCGGTACCGACAGGATCGATGTTCACCATCGACATCCGTGAACCTCCAACATCCCATGACATTACTCAAAGAACTTATATACTATACCCACGGTAATGAACCGTGGGTCGCCGCACCCCTGTCACCGGGCACTCCAAGCACGTTCTCACGCGTTCATCGGTCGGGCTTCACGAATGACTCAGATCGCGGCGGGATCGTGACACCATGGATACCACCTGGCTACGCGACAGCTCGGTTTCGACGCTTGCGCCCCCGGCCCGCACGCGACCACCGTTGCGCTCACCCCTCTCGCCCTCACCGCCGTCCGCGCTCCCGGTGGACACGCCGGTGGACACGCCGGTGGACACGCCGGTGGACACGCCGGTGGACACGCCCGTTGGGCGCGAGAAGCCGGCATCGTCTGCACGCCGCCGCCTGGCCCTGAGCCTGATGGCGCTGAGCCTGGCAACGGCGAGCGCCGGCGCCGCGGTGGGCGCCGCCGTCACGACCATCGCCGAACAGCCCCCGGCGGTCAGCGCCGCCGCAGCGACATCAGGATCAGCGGTCGAGGCCAGCGCACCGAACACTGTCGCCGCCGCCGCCATGAAAATCGAACCCAGTGTGGTCACGCTCGAGGTCGTCGGCCGCCAGGTATCGGCGGTCGGATCCGGGGTGGTGATCCGTGCCGACGGCTACATCCTCACGAACAACCACGTGATCGCGAGTGGCGGTACGATCAACATCCGCATGCAGGACGGTACCCGGTACGCCGCAACGCTCATCGGGCAGAACACCACCGCCGACCTCGCCGTCATAAAGATCAACGCAACCGGACTGACGCCCACGACGTTCGCCGACTCCACGGACGTACGGGTAGGCGATCAGGTTGTTGCGGTGGGAAGTCCGCTCGGGTTGTCCGAGACCGTCACCGCCGGCGTGGTCTCGGCCCTCGGTCGTCAGGTCGACATCAGCGCAGGCACCGCCGGCACGGGCGGCGCCGTGAGATACCAGGCGATCCAGACCGATGCCGCGCTCAACCCGGGCAACTCAGGCGGCGCGCTGGTCAACTCGGCCGGTGAACTGATCGGCATCACCTCGTCCATCGCCACGACGAGCAGTGGGACGAGCGCCTCTCCTGGCCGGCAACAGTCCGAGTCCGGCAACATCGGCGTTGGCTTCGCCATCACCGCCAACCAGGCCCGCCAGGTCGCAGACCAGATCATCGCCGCGGCCAGCCGCTGACGGGACGGGAGCCGAAGGCGTCATCCGGGGGAAGACAGGCCGGTTCGGGTTCGGGCTCGGCCGGGGCGGGCTCGGTATAGGGCGATGGTTCGCGCGGCGCGGGAGGGAGGTCCGGAGTATCCGGAAGCAGCGGACCCGGGTCGTCCGGAACGGGAACGTCCGGATCAAGCGGAGGCGGCGTGCTGGGTTGGTGGGGACGAACGGCCAGCCGGCGCCGACCACCTAGCGCGTCCGGCCATGCACGCAACCCGGCCCCGATCCTTGATCTGCATCCCCTGTTGCCAGGCACTCTGACGCGCGACGCAACCATAGGGGCGGGGATACCCGGACCAACGGAGGCCGGAAACATCGTCGCAAAGATCCAGTACTGATCATAAGACCGCCCGCTGCGTACGCCGAACAGGCCCGTGACGTCGGCAGTTGCGTACAACATCCCGTAAGACCCGATCTTACCATCGGATGACCGAATTATGCCAACCAGGCAGAGACCTCACTCTGGCGGTCGGACATACTTCGACTATATTGCCTGCGGGACTGCACCTCGATGATCGGCTGATTCCTGCCAGATCGTTGGGAATGCGTCGGCCATCGGACGAGCTACGGGAGCACGCCGGTTGGAACGGGACGACTACACCGATGGCGGCACATCCGCCAGTCCACCAACGGCGACTCGACTGTCCGTGACGCCACCATTATCCGTGGCGCCACCACCGACGACCAGCACCGGCGGCACAGCGTATCCGGATGCCGAGAAGGCCGGCTCCCCGGACAGTCCGCGTCCAGAATCGGAGTTCCACGCCTTCTTCGAGCAGCATCATCGCCAGCTCGCACGGCTCGCCTACCTGCTGACAAGCGACCACGACGCCGCCGATGACATCACGGCCGACGCCTTCACCGCCGCCTGGCGGCACTGGGGCAGAGTGCGTCAGGTTGACAACCCGTTGGCGTACATGCGCCGTACGGTCGCGAACATGGCAACCAGCCGGCTGCGGCGGATCATGCGTGAGCGGCGTGGCCTGGGCATGCTCGGCACCATGGCCGAGACCCACTGCGCTGACACCGACGTGCCAGCCGTCGTCGACGTCCGGGCTGCGCTGATGTCACTTCCGACCCGCAAGCGGGAATGCGTGGTGCTCCGTTACGCCTTCGATCTGTCAGAGTACGAGACCGCTCGCACACTGGGCATATCCATCGGCACGGTCAAGAGCCAGACGTCCAAGGGCGCGGGCGAGCTTGAACGACTCCTGGAAACAAGCGTACGCGACACCGAGCGGTTGACGCCGTCCCCACCTGCAGCAGCGCCTTCGGCACAATCAAGGAAGAAATCAGGCGCACGCAAGGAACTACCGCGCCCGCGGCGGGAGGCTGACCCACCGGCGCGACTGCGGGGAGGAGAGGCCACGTGACAGCCGCCCGCCGCAGACGCGATCGTGGTCCTGGTCGCCGCCGCGCCGGCCGCGCTCAGGCGGACGCTGCATCATGGCTGCCGGCCGCGCTGGCCGACGAGGCGTTCACCCATGAGCCGGACAGCGCCAGGATCCGCAGGCGCATGG
>NZ_CAUVXO010000012.1:6865-13991 GCF_963555865.1 Protofrankia sp. Cr1 | reverse complement strand
CTCCTGGCCACCAACCGGCCTACGGTCGAGGCCGGACCGCTGGGGGTGGGTGCCCCGCCAGCGTCCAGCAGTGATCGCCGTTGGCATGGCCACCGGCGTGCTGAGCCTTGCCGCGATCACCGTGATCGGCGTGCGGGCGATCACACTGCAGGACGAACGCCGGGCCATCACAGCTGTGGCGGCATCAGTTCCACCAACCTCGGCCTCGCCCCACCCCCCAACCACGCCGCCGTCCCCCAAGCCTTCACTACCGGGCGGGCAGCAACAGACCGCCCCGCCATCAACACCATCCGCAACAACCACACCGACAGTCACAACCCCGCGGACCGGTATATCGGCATCAACTAGTGCAATACCACTGATTCAACTTACTCTAGTAACAATGCCAACACAACGGATTGTTCTTCCCCTGCCGAATGTCATGGACTGGGTGCTCTACGGACCTGGCGCTGATGGCAGCGTCCACGAACGAGCGCGTGCCGCCTTCAGCAACCCCGCCATCGGCCAGCTCGGCATCGTCGGTGCCACCCCGACAGCGGTGACCGGCATGACCGGCCGTTTCGACTGGAGCGGAGGCAGCCCGCAGGCGACCGGCAAGGACTACATCGATCGTCTAGCCGTACCGGCTTCCGGTGAAATCAGGCTGACCATCTCGCTGACGTCCGGCGTGGACGGCCACTTGGACCTCTATCTGGGCACCATCGGGGTACGCGGCATGATCCGAACCGACCTGGACGGACAAACCGGTCCCGCCATGTCGCTGGCGCCACCCCAACCGGGCCGGTGGACCGACGCGATCGTGCGGATCAACTTCCGAGGAATCGCCGGCCCACACAGTATGACGGTCATGGTGTCAACGGCGGACGGGTCCGGGTCCGGGTCCGGCCAGCCTGCTCAGGGTTTCCAGCGCGGCGGCAGCGGCGGCACCTCGCCCCGGCAACCAGCGGCCGTCTCGGCCGGACAGATCTCGCTCGCCGCCGCGATACTGCTCGGCAGTTAGAGCGCCCGAACAGTAAGTTTTTGGTGACGTAAAGACATGCTCCGGGTGCGGCAACCATGCGGCCGGCTGGAACGACTGGACATATGAATGTACGGACGGGTCGTCTTCATCAAGATCCTTGTGATCGACGGGGCGCCGTCTCCCCTGTACCGGCCTGCTCGTTCCTCGCTAACCCCCCCCAGCCGGGGCGGGCAGGCCGCTCACCGGGCGCGGACCGGAGAGTAGCGTCACGACCGTGCGCCGAGTCCTCTTCTCACCGTCGTGGCTGGTACGCCACGCACTCGCGCTCTTTCTGATCGGCCTGTTCGCCAGACTCGGCTGGTGGCAGTGGGAGAAGGGGCAGTCTGCCCGCGGTACCCTGCAGAACCTTTTTTACGGAGTCGAATGGCCGATCTTTGCCGCGGCCGTGGTCTTCGGTTGGTGGCAGATGGTACGTGAGGAACGTCACCCGACGCGGGTGAACGAAGCCATGCCGAGGATCGCGCCCCCGCTGGGAGCGAACGACCCGGCTGCTGAGTATCTTGATAAGATCAACATCGGCACCGTCGACACCATCGGCGAAAACAGCATCGACGACGAGGAGGGCGAGGCGGAGTTGGCCTCGTACAACCGCTATCTTGCCGCTCTGCACGAGCGGGACGCGCCATCGGGACCGAGGCCGCGGTGACCATGCCAGCCGATGACGCCACCTTGGATCCCGCCCGGCCTTCGCCTGCGCTGCCAGCGCCAGCCGCCGGGACCGGCCGCAACAGCGAAGAGGCGATCCACGCGGCGCTGCTGCGGTTCCGGGTGGTCGCGTATGTGGTGGGCGTCGGTCTGATCACACTCGTGCTGATAGGCGTGCCACTGAAGTACCTGGCGGACACGCCGGCTGTGGCCGAAACCGTGGGCCCGCTGCACGGCTTCCTGTTCATGATCTACCTGGCCCTGACCGTGGATCTGGCGTCACGCTGCCGGTTTCGCCCCGTCCACACTCTTGCGATCATGATTGCGGGAACCGTGCCGTTCCTGTCGTTCGTGGCGGAGAGGAAGGTCAGCGCTCAGGTACTCGGTGCGCGGCGCCTCGGCCAGGTGAGTTGATCCTGCCTGCCCGGCCAGCCGGGTGGGCAACCGCTGACGCCCGCCGGACGCGGTCAGGAACAGGCGACGTTGGAAATACCGGCAGCCGCGCCCACGACCTGATTGTCGCAGCCGACCACGTTCCCGAGGTCCTTCTCGTGGATGTAAACCCCGAAGCCCGCGGCATTCACCACGAGCGTGTTTTTCCGGATGATATTGTGACGACCCCAGCCTTCTTTCACCACATGCTCCTGGATGCCATCCTTGATGGCCCCGCCGGGCTTACCGGTGTTTTTCTCGACGATCCACCCGTTGCCCTTGAGATCAATCCAGGAGTCGCCCCCGGCATCGGTCATCCTGTCGCTGGACAACATGTTCTCCGAGATGACACCCCCGGCGGTGCCCTCTTTGATGTCGATGTTCTCAGCAGTCGTACCAGCGATGTTGTTGCCGATGATGAAGTTGCGATCGCTGGCGTCCGGACTACAGTTCGAGATCTTGCACCAGTTACTTTCGGCGCTGCCGACGTAGATACCCTCGCCGAATTTCTCCGACCGGTGTCCGGTGTCACGGACGGTGTTTCCGGTCACCAGGTTGTCCGAACTGAAGTCACGTAGGTGGATGGCCTCGTCCCCGATGGCGCTGACGCTCAACCCGGCAATGACGCTGTGCTGGGTGGCATCCGCCATCACGCCTTTCTTGCCGTTGCGAACGCTGAAACCGACCAGCCGGATGAAAGCCGCATGGTCGAGGTGCAGGATGTAGTCGGTGTCATTCCCGCCGTCCAGCACCGCGTTACCCGAACCGCACAGCCAGATCGGCTGGGCTTCGCTGCCCGCCTTCGTGATGACGAACCCGCCGACATACGTCCCGTCGGCCATCCAGATGACAGAGCCCGGGCTCGCCGACGCCAGCGCGCTCGTGAGGTCGGCGCCGTCGTGAACAGTGGGAGCGATCTGCGGGCATGTCACCTGCCGTGTCTGGCCGGTAGCCGCGAGACCGTCTGCCAGTGCCGTCGGCGCCTTCGGGGCGACCGGCTTCGCATCATCACCATGACAAGAGGCGGTCACCGCTGCGATGGCGACGGCCGCGGTGGCCGCCACAAGCAGTAGGGACCGCCTCTGACGCATGGCGACAGATGTCACTGAGGGTCCCTGCGCCCGTTACGGTCGCGGCCTCGGCCGTTGCTGTAGGACATCGTCGCCCGTGCCGGCCCGACCGCGTCGAGCTTGATCACCGACACGCCCTCGTCGCTGACGATGGTCGTGGTGTCTTCATCGAGACCGTTCGGGAACGCCTGAGAGTCAGCTGCGTGACCGGTCCACTGCGGGAACCGGTCATCTGACGGGGAGGCCTCCGGCAGGAGCGGCGGCCGGAGGTCGTCGCCGTAGCCGTTCCCATAGCCGTTGCCGTTCCCGTTCCCATGGCCGTTGCCGTTCCCATAGCCGTTCCCGTTCCCATAGCCGTTGCCATGGACGTTCAACGGGTCGTCCTTGGGCTCTCGAAGCCGGTCGCGCTGGAACCTTACGTCCATGGTCGGGTTGTCGTCATGGCTGACATGAAGACCAGCCCGGTCGAGTACCCGGCTGTTGAACGTCTCGGTCGGGCCGTCCACCGGCGTCTGCCGCGCCGCCGGCACCAGCGGGGCACCCGGAACTGCGGGACCGGTACCGGGGGCGAACCAGGGCGCGTCGGCGGGCCGGGGCTTGCCGCCCGGCCGGTGCTCCGCCGCCGCGATGTCGGCCGCCGCCGCGGTGCGGTAGGTCGTCGAGCGAGGCACAGCCTGCCCCGGGACCACCGGCATCGGCTCGGAAGCAGCCGAAGCCTTCGACCGGACGGCCGCCTCGACCGGTCCCGGCGCGCCCTTCGCGCGGCCAGCCTTGATGACGTCGGCTTTCGGTCCGGTGCCTGTGGTCATCCGCTGCACCAACAGGTCCGACTCGGGATAGGGATGCTCCGCTGCCCGCTTGCGCCAGCGCCGGCCGGTCCGCCATCCCAGGATCGGCAGCAGGGCCATGAATGCCCACACGAACAGCGCGGGGTGTCGCTCGAAGATCGAATACCAGGGCCGCTCGACCCGCGGAATCCAGTTCGACACATCGTTGGCGCTGAGAGCCGCGAGGGTGATTCCGGTGGCCTTGTTGATGTCCACCGCGCGCCAACCGCGACCGGACAGGGTGTTGTTACCTATCGTGGTCCCGTCAGCCTGGCCCCGAATCGTGATCGCGAACTCCGTCGACCCCGCTATCGTGTTCCGACTGATGACGTTCGTCGGGGCGTCCTGGGTGATGATTCCCATGCGCCCGTCGGACAGCTTGTTGGTAGTGATCGCCGTCCGCTTGGCATCCGGCCCCACCTGTAGCGCGGCGTCGGTCACACCGCTGACGGTGTTGTCGATGATCTGGGTGCCGTTCGCACCGCTCTTGACCACGATGCCCACCGAACTGCCCGAGACCGTGTTGCCGCGGACGGTCCCGTCCTCACCGCCGAGGACCCGAATGCCGTACCGGCCGTTGTCGGTCAGCTTGTTCGCCTCGATGACGGTGCCCTTGATCTGGTTGACCTGCACACCGGTTGCCGTGGCGACGATGCCGATGCCACGACCGTCCAGGGTGATGCCGTCACCACTGTTGCCCGAGATCGTGCTGCGCATCACCCGGGAGCCCGACGCGCGGTCGATGGTGATGCCGTCACCGTGGTTGGCGATGGCGGTGCTACCGGAGATAAGGGTGCTGACCGCGTCCCGGTGGATGGCAAGACCGGCACGGTCGTTGCCCTCCAGCCGGACGTTGATCATCTGAACACCCTCGCTACCGGAGATGTAGGCACCCCACACGTTGTTGATGAACGTGGAGTTCGCCGCGCCGCCGGTACTGGGCTGGCCCTTGCTACCCGTCCAGGCGAGCCCACCGGAACGGCCGTTCCAGAAGCCGAGGTTGGACACGCGCGCGTTGCGCACGACCAGCTCGCCACCCATCGTGCGGATGTAGGCACGCCCGTCAACCACGTTGAGGTCGGGTTTGAGTTCCTTGACATCCCAGGATGTGACATTCATCGGTTGCTGAGCGTTACCACCGTTGATCTCGAGGGCGCCACGCCAGCTCGTCAGCGCTGCGAACCCCGCGGGGCTGCTGGCCAGACGCAGCGTCCCGTACTTCGGGTCGATGATGAGGCGTGCGTTCGGCCCGACCACGATGTTGATCTGCACCAGGAGCGCACCGTCGACCTCCTTGCGCATACCGCCGGCCGCGACAACCTCGTCGACCGTGTAGGGAGCCGGACGTCCCGGCAGCAGCAGCGTGGAAAGGGTGCCCTGGTTCTGCACAATGGCCGGCGCCTTGAGCACGCCGAACTTCGCGAACGTCGCCCGCAGTCGAATGTCCTCGGCGTCGAGCAGGTTGGCCTGCCGCTTGGCGTCCGCGGATGTGACCGGGGGCAACGGCGGCAGTGCCGCCGCCGTTGCCACGCCCACGATGCCTGGAATAGCCATGAAGCCTGGAACGACGACCAGGAACATACCGACGAGCGCGCCGCACACGCGCACGCGCGCCCGCCGCGGTGGCCGGCGGCGGGCGTCGGAGGCCGAACGCTGGGCACCGGAGAGTCCAGACATCGGGGTGATCATGAAACTCCGATCATTTTTGACTCATCCGAACGGACGCGTCCGACTGCCCCTCGCCGCCGATCAGGTCGGCGCGGCGGGTCAGCCAGCCCTGCTTGTTCATGGTGAAGAACGCCCATGTCTTGATCGGAAGTGCGACAACTACGATCATCAGAACGACCACCGGGAGGATGAAGATGTCCCGCGGCTGCTCCCGCAGGTGGGAGAATCCACGCACGGCGCGTCCGCCCAGGAGCCATGCGACCGCGATCAGAGGGGCGTTCGCCTGCGGTCGCGCGATCCAGAATCCGAGGTAGGTCATGGCCACCCCCATGGTGACCGGGGTCAGCAGGATCTGGAGAACGCTGATCTGGCAGATCAGCGGCTGCCGGAACAGCCAGCCCTTGTAGATCGCCGTGAGGTAACAACGGTAGGAGTTGCGGCTCCAGCGGACCCGCTGCTTGATGAACGGTTTCAACTTGTCCGGAAACATCGAGATCGCACGGGCCGAGTCCTGGTGCATGGTCTTGTAACCGGACGCCAGGGTGAGCCAGGTCAGCCGACCGTCGTCCCCGGCGATGCAGCGCCGGCCCAGGAAGAACTCGTTCTCCAGGTTGTGGAGCACCGGAGCGATGGCTTCCCGGCGGTAGGCGGCCGTCCGGCCGGAGAGACAGGCGACCGCGCCGGCCCGGCCCTGCGCCGGTACGTAGTCGAGGTAGCGGATGTCGACCAACCAGTTCGCCACCCGGCGCCAGACGCTGGTGCGCGCGTTGTAGACGCTCTGGCGGGTACCGACCCCGCCGACCTTGGGATCGACGAAGGGCATCTGGACCGCGGCGAGCAGGCCCGGCTCCCAGGCCGTGTCGGAGTCGCAGAGCACCACGATCTCCTTGGTGGCCGCGGCGATGCCGACGCCCAGCGCCGACCGCTTGCCCTCGTGCACGAAAGGCATCACCCGCATGACCGGATTTTGCCGAGCGTGCCTGGTCAGCCGCTTGATGAGTTCGACGTCCTCGACATCCGGGACGATGATGAGCTCATCAGGACCCTGGTCGAGCCAGGTCTTGAGACAGCGTTCGATGACGTCAGGGTCTTCCCGGAAGGAGGGAACGACGACGGACGTCGAGGCGCGGAAGTCATTCTCGATCGGCTTGTAGCGAGAGGACAATAGCCGTCGGAACAACCACACGGACCACGAGACCACTCCCGCGATCCCCAGGGGAACGACACCCCAGTACGATCCGATGCGGTCGATCACGGAACTGAGCACGTCCATTGCCTAACGGTTTCCCTCCGGAGGCTTGCCGAAAGACCTACCCGAGAAACTGTAGATGTCCGTCGGCCTACCCTCTTCATGTCGGCCAAAGAATGGTCGTCTGACGTGAGGGCCGAACAACCCCCACTCCCGATAGCAGTGCGGGGGGCACGTTAGCAGTGTGACGCAAATCGCACGGACACCGGGGGTG
>NZ_CAUVXO010000012.1:5077-6360 GCF_963555865.1 Protofrankia sp. Cr1 | reverse complement strand
TTCGAGGTCATCGGTGTCGATGTGGACCCGAACAAGATCGCCCGTCTTGCCGCCGGTGAAGTGCCCTTCTTCGAGCCCGGGCTGGAGGAACTGCTCCGCAAGAACCTGGAGTCCGGCCGCCTGTCCTTCACGACCTCCCTCGCGGAGGCCGCGACCGGGGCCGACGTCCACTTCATCTGCGTGGGCACTCCGCAGCACCCCGGCTCGAACTCGGCGGACATGCGTTACGTCGACTCCGCGGTCAGTGGACTGATCGCGGGCGGGCTTCGTCCCGGCTCGCTGGTTGTGGGCAAGTCCACGGTTCCGGCCGGAACCGCCGCCCGGCTCGCCGACTGGCTGGGCGCCCAGGCGCCCGGGGTGGAGCTCGCCTGGAACCCCGAGTTCCTGCGGGAGGGCTTCGCCGTCGACGACACGCTGCGCCCGGACCGGCTCGTCTTCGGCGTGCGGGCCGACGGCACGGCGCAGGAGACGCTGCGCCGGGTCTACGGATCGGTGATCGACGCGGGAACTCCCGTCGTCGTCGTCGACTACCCGACCGCCGAGCTTGTCAAGGTCGCGGCGAACGCGTTCCTCGCCACCAAGATCTCTTTCATCAACGCCATGGCCGAAGTCTGCGAGGTGACCGGAGCCGACGTCACCCACCTGGCCAAGGCCATCTCGTACGACACCCGGATCGGCGGCCGCTTCCTGCACGCCGGCCTCGGTTTCGGCGGTGGCTGCCTACCCAAGGACATCCGGGCCTTCCAGGCACGCGCAACCGAGCTCGGCGCAGGTGAATCCGTGAAGTTCCTCGCCGAAGTGGACGCCATCAACCTCCGCCGGCGCAGCCACACCGTCGCGCTCGCCACCAGGCTCCTGGGCGGGCGCGCTACCGGCAAGAAGGTCGCGGTCCTCGGCGCGGCCTTCAAGCCCAACTCCGACGACATTCGTGACTCCCCGGCACTGGCCGTGGCGAGCGCCCTGCACCAGGCCGGTGCAACCGTCGCCGTCTATGACCCGGCCGCGATCGAAAACGCCCGGCGGATGTACCCGGACCTCACGTACGCCGACAACGCCGTCGACGCCGCGACCGATGCGGACATCGTCCTGCACCTCACCGAATGGATGGAGTTCCGCGAGCTCGCCCCGGCCGCCCTGACCGCGGTCGTCTCGACCCGCACGATCATCGACGGCCGGAACACCCTCGACCCCGCCCAGTGGCGTGCCGCCGGCTGGGAGTACCACGCTCTGGGCCGGCCGTAGGCCCGTCGGCGACCTGCTCCAGCCACCCGATCCGTCCAGCC
>NZ_CAUVXO010000012.1:0-4649 GCF_963555865.1 Protofrankia sp. Cr1 | reverse complement strand
CCGGAGCGTCATACCTTGATCGGTATGGCGCTCCGGCTCGGCCGCCGCTCCGACCGGCGAACGGATCGGCAGGCGAGACGATGCGGACAATTGCCGGGCCGGTGATCGACGAGTTTCGTCAACAGCATCCGTACAACCACCGTGAGAATCATCTGCCGCTATAAAGATCCCGGCCGGCTCGGCGAGATCGCACCCGATCGGGCCCCGCGACAGCCGATATTCCGCGAGTCCGCCGTACTGGTACCGTAGGCGGGAGAATTTCGGAATTGACTGTGAATCTGGTGATCATACATACAGTGATCATGAGTACAGCGGCGGACCGCCGGGGGTCGACAGATGAACGATGGGAACGGATCGTACCTGCCTGACGTACCTGGCCCGTCAACCACCCGGTCAACTGACCGCGGGATCATTGTTCCATCACCACCGGCCCGAACCCGACGGGCTGTGCTGGGTTCGGCACTCGGCCTGCTGGGCGTGGCCGCGGCGGGTTGTTCGAAGCCCAAGCGTCCCTTCGACCCGGCCAGCGAGACTCTTCCGCCGGACCCGGCGGCGCCATCCGGCGCCGCCACGAACGCGGCACCGCAGTTCTTCGACACCGGCGCCGCGGATTTCTTCGGCAAAGGTCTCATTCCGGAGCAACGCGCGACCTTCGGCCTGGACCGGGCGCAGATACTGCCCTCCGACGACCCTCGTTTCCAGAAGATCGTCCGGGTATCACTGCCGGCGGGCGACACGTTCAACAACCCCGATGCCGAGGTTTACAACGACGGTAACACCTATGGCGGCTCCCAACTGTTCGTCGCTATGGACGGCCGGCCGACCTACGAGATGTACCTGCGCTACTATGTACGCTTCCCGCATGATTTCGACTTCAACAAGGCGGGAAAGCTCCCCGGATTCTACGGGGTCATCTACAACAAGGGCGAGGACAAGCGCACCGACACCGACCGAAATGGTTTCGCCAGCCGGTTCGCCTGGCGAAAGGACGGTGAGGGCATTGTCTACTCGAACACCGCCCGCCCGGACACGCCGATCAAGGTCTCCGGCAAAAAGACGTGGACGTGGGAGACCGGCAAGTGGATCTGTGTCGAGCAGGGCGTCCGGATGAACTTCGAAACCGTCTCCCAAGGGCTGCTGGCGGTCTGGATCGACAACAAGGACACTTTCAAGGAACACGGCTATAACCCGCGTATCTCCGACAAGGTCCGCATCGGTGGCATCATGTTCTCGGCCCTGTACGGTGGTGGGGACCGGTCATTTGCACCCAAGACGGATACCACGATCGATTTCGCCGCCTTTGCCATCGCAGAACAGCGAGTGGGCCCCCTGCCCGACGCTTCGCGCTGAGATCCACCCCCTGTTGCGGGGTGCGCTGATTTCGGGCACACGGCGTGCCGTACAACTACACGGGGCGACATCCACGGTAGAACGTCCTCCATCCGCATGTGAGTAATCCATGGTCCTGGAGGCGTCATGTTCCCGGTTGCCCTGTTTCACCCCGAGCCAATCAGATTCACCGTGCGGAGACGACAGGTCCGCCGACGGAGCCTCGTCCGGGGCGTCGCACTGGCGATGGGCCTGCTGGCCACATTCGCGGCCGTTTCCTGGGGCTCACCCGCGGTCGCCCAGACGCGGGCCGGGACTCCACTGCCCGCGACGCACTGGTACATGGTCCCCACCGCCGCCAACGGCTGCCAGCTCAACCTGCGGTCCGGTCCGGCAACCGGCTACCGCCTGATGGCCCACCTTGGCGGTTGCGCGAGCGGACCGTGGTGCTGGTACCAAGAGCGTGACTGTGCCCGTGCAACGGTGGACGAGGTGATCGGCGGGCGCTACACCTGCCTCGACGGACAGCGCCGCGCCGTCACATCGGATCGCTGGACAGTCGTGGCGCTGACCAGCTCCAGGTGGGCGTATGTCGCATCCCGCTGCGGGTGGGCACGCCAGCTGTGACCGACCGGGGCGATGCCAGCGAACCCTTCAGGTGCTAGCGAACCCTTCAGTTCACTGGTAGTGAGCACGTTGCCACAGAGATGACTACCAGGTGCTTATCGGACGCTACGAATAGTGGTAAGACGGACGGTGACAACGGCGTCACACATAAGGAATCCGATGATGACCACGGCTCGCCCTCTCGGCGGCAGCGCAGTGGAGAACCTCGCTGCCGCCCACGCTCATTTCACGGCAACATACGACCTGGGATTTGTCGGTCTGTCCTATCTGCTGGCCGCCGTAGGTTCGTTCGCGGCCTTGGCGAGCGCGGCCCGCATCCGCGCGACCCGCGGCGGCAGGCGACTGCGGTGGATCACAGTCACCGCAGTAGCGCTCGGCGGCGGAGCGGTCTGGTCCATGCATTTCGTCGGCATGCTCGCCTATCATATCGGACCGGACATCACGTTCAATTTATCTGAAACACTGCTGTCCCTGAGTATATCCATCGCCGGTGTCGCCCTCGGCCTCTGCGTCGTCGGGACCAACCCGTTCAACACGACCCGGTTGATTACCGGCGGGGCGTGCACCGGCTTTGCGATCACAGCGATGCATTACACCGGCATGGCGGCCATGCGCACATCGGGAACCGTGACCTACCGAATGCCGGTCGTCGTCCTGTCCGTCCTCATCGCGGTGTTCGCGGCCACCATGGCGTTCTGGATCGCCCTGCACGGTGTAGGTCGCGGGCCTGGTCCACTCGGACTTCACCGAAGCGCCCGGGTCGACCTCCAGACGTCGTCGGAGGATGGCACCTTCCTCGGTTCCCTGGGCGGCGCCCACCATGTCATCACAGCGTCCGCAGTGATGGCCCTGGCCGTATGCACGATGCACTACACCGCGCTGGCGGCCACCCAGGTCACACCCGAGCCCAGCCTGCGCCCCCCGCTTGGATTCGATCCGTACTCGCTCGGAATCCTGACGACCTTCGGATCATCGATCATCCTGTTGTTCATCATTTTCGCGGCGCTCGGCGGAGTCGGCGAACCAGAACTCGTCATTCGGCGCATCAGACCGAAAGGGGGGCAGCGGCCGTCCCGCGTCCACCGGGATCCCGCCGGCCGGGGTTCACCTGACGAGCGGTTCTTCCTGGACAAACCAGCCGGAATCAACGTCGATGAAATCGCCTTTGGACGCGGTCGGACCGTCCATACCCCCGCGAAGCAGCCGGCCACGGCAACGCAACGCCCCTCGGGGCTGCCACGCCGACGCTGATCCGAAGGTCAGCGTCGCGGCGCCCGGCCAGAGCGGGTGGACCGGGCGGCAAGCCCTGGCTGGCACTCCGCCAGATGCGTGTCAAAACCGTTCAGGTCCTGCCAGGTGACATGGCAGACCCGGCAGTGAGTGGCGTCCGGGTCGGTCCATCGGGCGCTGCAGCCACCGCATGATGCAGTCACCGGTAGGTCACGGCCTCGGGCCGGCTGACCGGCATTGCGGATCGGCAATGGCAGCATCGGCTGGGCCCGCCGCGGCGCGCGGGTTGACGGGGTTTGGCGTCGGATCGGCACCCGGTCATCCTGTCTCAGAACGTGACAACCGTCGCGCAACCTTTTCCGACGGGCGTGGCAACGAGACTCAACGCCGCCCGCCAATACCATCCGTACTGGTATGACTACGCAACAGCATCCACCGATCCTTGACGGTGGCCGCCCCAGCGAGGCCGTCGCCGACGCTGGTCAGCCATTCCCGCGGACCAGATCCGCAATATTGCCGAGAAACTTCCGCCGCCCGTCCGTGACCTGGTAGAGGTAGATATCACTACCCAGTACGTCGCCGGTCGCGCTGAATTTTATTTTTTTCGTGATGCCCTCGAATTCGAATTCTCTGCTGAAATCAGGACCACGAAAGGTATCGGCGACCGACTTGCGGGTGGCATTTCCGCCGAGGCCCTTCAGGACCTGGATGACGACCCCGACGGCATCGTAGGCGTCGGCGGCGTAGAAATCCAGCTGAGTGCCGGGAGTAAGCTTCCCGTATGCCTGGATGAACCGCTCCACCCGCGCATCGTGTGGAATATCGGCTACTCCGCGGCATGCGCAGGTGAGAAAGACACCTTCGACGTTATCCTTTCCCGCCTGGCCGATCAGCAGATCCTGGTTACTGCCGTCGCCGCTCATTATATAGCGATGGAAATTTCGACTCCGGAGAACCTTGACAACCTCGGCGAACTCCGCCGAGTAACCAGAATAGTGGACCATGTCGTACGAACTGGACTCCGGAATAATCTTCGCGTAGTCGGCGCCCGGGGTGAGTGCCACGGCGGTTACGGTGACCGGCAGATTTTTTTGCTGCGCTATTATGACGAGCTGTTTTCTCAGCTCGTCGGCGAGACCCCGGCCGTACGGATTGCTGTCATCGTGAAGCAGCAGGACGCGCCGGGCCTCGCGTTTCAAAGTCATGTACTCCGCAGTCTGCGTCCCCTGCTCCGTGTCCGGCGGAACAGTCCGGAAGAACGTTTTCGCACCAACATGTGTCAGCCCCTGCGCGGTGGCCGACGGGCTCACGGCCACCAAGCCGGCATCGGAGTATTTCAATATGCTGGTCTCCGCCGGCCCGGAGAAGGTGGGGCCGATGACGGCCACGACACGCTGATTGTCGATGAGTTCCTGGGCGGCGCGGGCACCCTCCGCCGCCAGGCCCTGGTCGTCCGACTCGGC
>NZ_CAUVXO010000011.1:35898-38120 GCF_963555865.1 Protofrankia sp. Cr1 | reverse complement strand
TTGGTGATCATGCCGCCACCGCCACAAGGGTCTCGATGCCGGTCGGGACACCAGCCGCGCGGGAAACACGCAGGCCCGGGGCGCACGCCTTCACGGGGACGTCGCCCAATCCGAGCCGCTGGTAGGTGGCGCGGACGGCGTCTAGGTCCGCGACGAGCCGGTTGGACTCGACCCGTTCGACCAGCCAGGCGCCGTACAGACCGGCCGGCAATCTGTCGAGGATCTTCTTCGCCCGGCGCCGGGTGCGGTCCGCGGCGCGGGCCTCATCGGCAGCCTGGTCGAACTCGCCGCAGGACACGGCGATGATCTCCGGGTCGAGGGCGTCCAGCTCGTCGGCCGAGAACACGGTCGCCGGGTCCACGACCAGGCGTGGCGCGTCGACCGCCACGGACTCGACAACCTGAACGGCTGTGGGAGCTGAAGCCGGGCGGGTGGCTGGGGTGGCCGGCTCCAAGCGGTTCAGGACTGCCTCAGCCGCGGCGAGGACCACCAGACGGACAGCGTGGGCCGCACGGTGGCGGTAGTGCGCGAGTGTGGTTCGGTGGGACACAGGTCTCTCCTCTTGCTGGTGAAGGGGTGGGACTCAGGTCCTGGTCGGAGGTGCGAACTCCGGCTAGGACCGCCCTACTTGGGCACTGCCCAAGTTAGTGCAGAGTTGGGGACTGCACAAGTAGGGTGCCTGCATGGATATGGATGTTGTTCCGAAGTTGTGGACCACCAAAGACATCGCCGAACGGCTCGCTGTCAGCTCCGAGCGTGTTCGACAGCTCTCCCACCGCGACGACTTCCCGAAGCCTGTGGGCGAAATCGGACACATCCGCATGTGGTCAGTTGTTGATATTGAGTCCTGGATCGCCGAGCACCGGCCGGAGCGGACCAGCACCGACACGAGTTGACCGGGCCGGTACGCCTACCGGAATCCGTCCCGCCCGCCGGGCCAGGAGTTCCCTGGTTGCCGCTACCGCCGTCGCGCCAACACCACCAGGGGCAGGTGGGCCGATCGGCGCTGAACCCCGCTCGGCTACGGGGAGCACGGGTCCGGGTTGGCGCTGCGCGGGTACGTAGAGGCCCGCCCAGATCCCAAGCCAGGCCGACCACCACACCGCCGGACGTGCCGGCTGGAACGCCCGGTAGGCCGCCGCGACCATCGCCGGGATTCCGACCCGGGCAATGATCGTCCGCACGTCGTCGGCCTGGTGGTCGTCCAGGGCGTAGGCCGCTCGCAGGCCGCGAGCGTGTAGGGCGTCGGCGAGCGGACGGAGATCGTCCGGGATGCTTCTTCCCCGTGGTCCAGAGCGCGGCGGCGTCCGTGTCGGAACAGACGCACATCGTGACGGGGTCTCGGGTGCGCGCGCACTGCCGCTTTTGATCTCTTTGGTACATGTACTGGTCGGGCGACATGCTGTCGGGGGTGCGGTGACATGGCGATCACTCGCGGCTGGCATCGCAATCGTGTACCAGTTCGACAGGCGGCCACCACCCGTGATCGTGGTGATGTGGCCGCCCTGCTCCAGCGCCCGTAGCGTGCGCTGGATCGACCGATCCGAACACCCCACAAGCCGGGCCAGTGTCGCCACAGCCGGGAACGCGCCCGTCCCATCCGCGTCAGCGAACGACGCGATCTCACAGAGGACAACCCGTTGGAGCGCCACGCTCACCGTGGCCCCGTTGACTGTTCGAGGGATCAGGGGCACCCGGGCGGCATGGGCCGAAGGACTGCGGTAGGTCGACCGCGGTCCGACAGACGTCTTCCCGCGTCCCTGGGCGCGGATCGGCGATCTGGGGTCGCCAACCTGCGGTATGTCAGGCGATGTATTGTCCCGCGCATCCAAGCAGGACGATGATGGGGCCAAGGCCGGGACCTCCATGGGTCTCGTGTCCGAGGCTCCGCTGTGGAGGTGTCAGCTCCCGGCGGGGCCGCCTAAAGGCAGCCCCGAGGCGGGCTCACCAGCCGCGGGCACGCCATTCGGCGAGCCGTGGACGCTCTCGACCCAACGTCGTATCGTCGCCGTGACCCGGATAGATCCATGTAGCGTCGGGTAGCGGGCCGAAGACTTTGTGTTCCAAGTCGTCCATCAGACTGGTGAACTCGCCCGGATTTGTTACCCGGCCAGGGCCACCGGGGAAGAGGCAGTCACCAGTGAACAGATGCGGCGCCGTCGGGTCGGCGTCGTAGAGCAACGCGATCGATCCGGGCGTGTGCCCGACTATGTGGATCACTT
>NZ_CAUVXO010000011.1:26219-35442 GCF_963555865.1 Protofrankia sp. Cr1 | reverse complement strand
GCAGCGTCGCGTCACCGACCGTCACCTGGTCGCCGTCGCAGACCAGGGTCGTCGTCGGCACCGGGATGGCGTCCGCGTCGTCCGGATGCGCCACCGTCCTCGCCCCGGTGGCCGCGACCACCGCCTCCAGGGCCTGCACATGGTCACCGTGACGGTGGCTCGTGACCACGGTCGCGAGCCCAGCCTCGCCGATGAGACCCAGCAGCGTCCCGGCCTCGTTCGCGGCGTCGATCAGGAGCTGCTCGCCGGTTGCGGCGCATCGCAGCAGGTAGGCGTTGTTGTCCATCGGGCCTACCGCGACCTTGGTAATGGTCAGTCCGGGCAGCTCCCGGACGTCCGCCGGCCCGCCTACCACGACCGCGCCGCTGTAGCCGTCACCTTTGATCCTGTGTCTCATGATCCCCTTCTTTGCAGGTGATCGATACCGGTGATCGGACTTCAGGACCATGGCACCTTATATCGGTCGAATACCTCGCGTAGATGCCCTATGGGGCAAATCGCCTGACCGTTGAGATACCAACAGGCAATCCCGGTAGGGTCGAGTGCCGCTGACAGGACCCCGCGGTCGCCTCCAGGGAGGATCAGCTCCGGCCATGGCCGGCCCAGCAGGTCCATCACATCGTCGACAAGAGTGTCCGCGCCGTGCGCGCACGCCGCCTCCACGCCGTCCTCGAGATGCGCGAGGAAGCGGTGCCCACCTGCCGAGACGACGAGGGCCTGGGCCTCAATCATTGCTGTGGAGTCGGCGTGGCCTCGCCCCGGCGGCGCAAACGACGGGTCGACAAGCAGTCGGATATCGGGAAAAACAGGCAGTTCGAAATCCGCCTGAAGGCGTCGTTGGACCGCCGCGCGGGCAGCATCGAAGCCGGCCGGTGACCATCGACCTACCCAGGCCGCCTCGAACGTTGCCGACGTCATGCCGTTCTGCATGCCAGGTAGAATATCGCGTGGTCGCCCTTTGCATTGGTGACCGTACCCTCGAGTCGGAACACTCCGCCGGAGACGACGTCCCGCGCGTTGACCGAACCGTGCGGCGGGTAAACACCCCACTGGATCCCGTAACCCTTTCCCTTCTGCTGCGCAGTCAGCGTCCCGAGGCTGCTGGATGGGCTGAAACTCGGCGAGCAGCTGCTGCTCGGGCTGCCAACGCTGGTGGTACCGGCGCAGCCCAGAAGTGCGGTTGTCATGCATCCGACCGACGTGCCGTGACTGTCCGAATCGGGAGGGCGAGGCGGCGCACGGGCGGGGGTCGTCCCGGAGCCCTCCCGGAACTGTCGGACCCCGTCCGTAACATGGCAGGCGCTGCGGACATCCCGGTCCCGACCGCGGCATGCCCCCTCACCCCGAGCAGACCGCGAAGGATCCCACGATGGCCGACCGTCTCGTCGTTCGCGGCGCGCGAGAGCACAACCTGTGCAATGTCGACCTCGACCTGCCGCGGAACGCCCTGATCGTCTTCACCGGCCTGTCTGGCTCGGGGAAGTCCAGCCTCGCCTTCGACACGATCTTCGCGGAGGGGCAGCGGCGGTATGTCGAGTCGCTGTCGGCCTACGCCCGCCAGTTCCTCGGCCAGATGGACAAGCCCGACGTCGACTTCATCGAGGGCCTGTCACCGGCGGTCTCCATCGACCAGAAATCGACCTCGCGAAACCCCCGGTCGACGGTCGGGACGATCACTGAGGTGTACGACTACCTGCGCCTGATGTTCGCGCGGGCGGGCCGGCCACACTGCCCGAAGTGCGGCCGGCCGATCTCCCGCCAGACCCCGCAGCAGATCGTCGACCGCCTGCTGGAGCTGCCCGAGGGCACCCGGTTCCAGGTGCTCGCCCCGGTCGTGCGGGGCCGCAAGGGCGAATATGTCGACCTCTTCGCGGACCTGCAGTCCAAGGGGTTCGCCCGGGCGCGCGTCGACGGTGACGTGGTCGCCCTCACCGACGTGCCCAAGCTGGAGAAACAACGCAAACACACGATCGAGGTCGTGGTCGACCGGCTGGCGGTGAAGGCGTCGGCGAAGCAGCGGCTGACCGACTCCGTCGAGACGGCACTCGGCCTCGGCAGCGGCCTGGTGCTGCTCGACTTCGTCGACCGCGACGCGGGCGATCCCGACCGTGAGCGGATGTACTCCGAGCACCTCGCCTGTCTGTATGACGACCTGTCGTTCGAGGAGCTCGAGCCGCGGTCGTTCTCCTTCAACTCCCCGTACGGCGCCTGCCCGGACTGTTCCGGCCTGGGCACGCGCAAGGAGGTCGACCCTGAACTCGTCGTCCCCGACCCGACCCTGTCGCTGAACGACGGAGCGGTCGCGCCATGGTCAGCCGGCCACAACAAGGAATACTTCACCCGGTTGCTGGAGGCCCTCGCCAAAGATCTCGGTTTCCGGATGGACATCCCCTGGGAGGGTCTGCCCGAACGCGCCCGCAAGGCCGTCCTGTACGGCCGGGGGGAGACCGAGGTCCAGGTTGCCTACACCAACCGCTACGGCCGGTCCCGAGAGTACTTCACGGCCTTCGAGGGGGTCGTGGCGTTCCTGGGCCGCCGGCACCGGGAGGCGGAGTCGGAGACCAGCCGTGAGCGCTACGAGGGCTACATGCGCGACATCGCCTGCCCGACCTGCCGCGGCGCCCGGCTCAAACCCGAGTCGCTGGCGGTGACCCTGGGCGGTCGTTCGATCGCCGAGATAGCCGGTATGGCCATCGGGGAATGCGCAGAGTTCCTGCGCACGCTCGATCTCACCGAACGGGAGCGGACGATCGCAGGCCGCGTCCTCAAGGAGATCGACGCGCGGCTCGCCTTCCTGCTCGACGTCGGGCTCGACTACCTGTCCCTGGACCGTGCCGCCGGCACGCTGGCCGGCGGGGAGGCGCAGCGGATCAGACTCGCCACCCAGATCGGATCGGGGCTGGTCGGCGTCCTCTACGTCCTCGACGAGCCCTCGATCGGGCTGCACCAGCGGGACAACCGACGCCTCATCCAGACGCTCGTCCGGCTGCGCGACCTCGGTAACACCCTGATCGTCGTCGAGCACGACGAGGACACGATCCGCGCCGCCGACTGGGTAGTGGACATCGGGCCGGGGGCCGGCGAACACGGCGGCAGGGTCGTCGTGTCCGGCCCGGTGGAGGCGCTGCTCACCGACGAGTCCTCGATCACGGGGGCCTACCTGTCGCGTCGCCGCGAGATCCCGGTGCCCGACATTCGGCGGCAGCCGACCAAGGGCCGCGCGCTGACCGTCCACGCCGCCCGTGAGCACAACCTGCGCGACGTGACGGTCTCCTTCCCGCTGGGCTGCTTCGTGGCCGTCACGGGCGTCTCCGGCTCGGGAAAGTCCACTCTCGTCAACGACATCCTGGCCGCGGTGCTGGCGAACAAGCTCAACGGCGCCCGGGAGGTGCCGGGCCGACACCGCACCGTGACGGGCCTGGAACACCTCGACAAGGCGGTCAGGGTCGACCAGTCGGCGATCGGTCGCACCCCGCGGTCGAACCCCGCCACCTACACCGGCGTCTTCGACCACGTCCGACGCCTGTTCGCCGAGACCACCGAGGCGAAGGTCCGGGGCTATCTTCCCGGGCGGTTCTCCTTCAACGTCAAGGGCGGCCGGTGCGAGGCCTGCGCCGGAGACGGCACGATCAAGATCGAAATGAACTTTCTACCGGACGTGTACGTACCGTGCGAGATCTGCCACGGTGCCCGGTACAACCGGGAGACCCTGGAGGTCCATTTCAAGAACCGGAGCATCGCCGAGGTCCTCGACATGCCGATCGAGGAGGCCGCGGAGTTCTTCTCAGCCGTCCCGGCGATCGCCCGGCACCTGCGCACCCTCAACGACGTCGGGCTGGGCTACGTCCGGCTTGGCCAGCCCGCGCCGACCCTGTCCGGTGGGGAGGCGCAGCGGGTCAAACTCGCCGCCGAACTCCAGCGGCGCTCCACCGGGCGCACCGCCTACGTGCTGGACGAACCCACGACCGGGCTGCACTTCGAGGACATCCGCAAACTGCTGGGCGTTCTCGGACGCCTCGTGGACGCCGGCAACACGGTCATCGTCATCGAGCACAACCTGGACGTCATCAAGACGGCGGACTGGGTCATCGACATGGGCCCGGAGGGCGGTACCGGTGGTGGACGGGTCGTTGCCGAAGGATCACCCGAGGTGGTCGCCGCGGTCGAGGCCAGTCACACCGGCCTGTTTCTCCGGGAGATCCTCGGGCCGAGGGTCGGCTTTGCTCCGTCCACGGTCGCCTCGTCCGTCATGTCATCGTCTGCAGTCTCCTAGGTACGGAGGAGATCAGCCAGAACGGCGTCGAGCTCTTCGGCCGAGCGTTCCGAACCCCGAGGAACCACCTGTTCTGTCGCGTCGAGGAACGCCCGCGCGGCATCCATGTCCAGCCGGACGACGGAATGTACGTCACCGGCCGTGAGGTCGAGCCGCACACAGCCGCGGTCGGGTTCCGGAGTGATCCGCACGTCGCCGCCACCCGTGGGGATGTCCAAACCGGCGCGAAGTGCGTCCCGCAGCACCACCCAGCTGCCCCGCGGCAAGGCGGGATGATCCGGTCGGGAGATGAGTTCAAACGTCACAGCAAGCGGGTCGGCCCGTCGCCAGTTCACCTGCAGCACGGTCAGCCGCCCGCGGGAAGGTGCGTCATCGACGACCAACTCGGTGGTCACATCATCCACCTGCATCCGTCGTGCCTCCTTCGTCGTGCGACGCTGTGCACCGCGGTATCGAGGGTGACAGCCGGTCAGGCAAGATGCCACCCGGAGCGCGTGAAGAGACTTGTTCGGGACCAGTCTGGACAAGGTCGACGCCAACCACAGGGCACCTTCCCCGGGGGTGAGGGCCCACAGCTGTCGCGGGATCAACGCCTGCCCAGCCGGTTGTTCTGGCCATCGTGGCCATCGGCCGGCGAGCACCTGACGAATCATGCTTCGCACACCGCTCATGGTCTTCGAGCATGGACCCTGACATCGCCCGCCGCGCTACGCCATGACGGGTGTCCCGCCAGCTGTGAGATATGCCCAGCCACGGTCGCCGCGGGGCTTTGCTCCACCCCAGGTCATGACCACCCCACAAGCCCAAGCGCTCAGCGTGGTGAAATGGCTACGTGGAGGCGTTGTTCTGTGGCAATCCGGCGCGCCGTAGGCTCGGTTCATGGCTGATCCGGCGTCCTACCGTCCCGCGCCGGGATCAGTTCCCGAGACTCCGGGCGTGTACCGGTTCTCCGACGAGCACGGCCGCGTCGTGTACGTGGGCAAGGCGAAGAACCTTCGCGCCAGGTTGTCGAACTACTTCACCGATATACACAACCTCCACCCCCGTACCCAGCACATGGTGACGACCGCGGCGTCGGTCGACTGGACCGTGGTCTTGACGGAGGTCGAAGCGCTCCAGCTCGAGTACACGTGGATCAAGGAGTTCGATCCTCGCTTCAACGTCCGTTACCGGGACGACAAGAGCTACCCGAGCCTCGCGGTGACCCTGCACGAGGAGTTCCCCCGCCTGCAGGTCATGCGCGGTCCCAAGCGCGCCGGCGTCCGCTACTTCGGCCCGTACGCCCATGCGTGGGCCATCCGGGAGACCCTCGACCTCCTGCTGCGCGTCTTCCCGGCCCGAACGTGCAGCGCAGGGGTGTTCAAACGTGCGCGCCAGATCGGTCGCCCCTGCCTGCTCGGCTACATCGACCGGTGCTCGGCACCGTGCGTGGGCCGCGTCGACGCGGCCGAACATCGGCGCATCGTCGAGGATTTCTGCGACTTCATGGCCGGGCAGACCGGCCGGTACATCCGCACCCTCGAGCGCGAGATGGCCCAGGCCGCGTCGGACCAGCGCTACGAAAGCGCGGCGCGGCTGCGCGACGACGTCGGCGCCCTGCGCCGGGCCATGGAAAAGCAGGCGGTGGTGTTGCCCGACGGCACCGACGCCGACGTCATCGCCTTTGCGCAGGACGAGCTCGAAGCCGCCGTCCAGGTCTTCTACGTGCGCGACGGCCGGGTCCGCGGCCAACGCGGCTGGGTCGTCGACAAGATCGAGGAGCGGACCACGGGGGAGCTGGTCGAGCAGTTCCTCACCCAGGAGTACCTGGCGGACGCGGGTCCCGACACCGGTGCCCGTACCGGTACCGGCACGCCCGCGTCGCCCGGGCCCGGGTCACCCGGCACGCCCGCCTCGCGCAGTGGTGCCAACGAGATTCCGCGGGAGGTGCTCGTCCCGGAGCTTCCCCCGGACCCCGACGTCGTCACCGAGCTGCTCAGCATCGCCCGCGGCAGCCGGGTCGACCTGCGGGTTCCTCGCCGCGGGGACAAGCGGACCCTGATGGAGACCGTCGAGCGTAACGCCACGCAGGCCTTCACCCTGCACCGGACGAAACGGGCCGGTGATCTGTCCGCGCGCAGCCGGGCGCTGTCAGACATCCAGGACGCCCTCGGCCTGGACGAGCCACCGCTTCGGATCGAGTCGTTCGACATCTCCAACCTGGCGGGCAGCAACGTCGTCGCGAGCATGGTCGTCTTCGAGGACGGCCTGCCCCGCAAGTCGGAGTACCGGCGGTTCGCCATCCGCGGGGTCGACGGGCAGGACGACGTCGCGAGTATGCACGAGACGATCAGCCGACGGTTCACTCGGTATCTTGCCGAGCGGGCACGTACCGGTGACATCGCCGGGCTGCCGGCATCCGGCGAGTCCGGCGAGTCGGTGGACCCGGCCGACCCGGTGGACCCGGTTACGGGTCGAATGGACCCGGTCACGGGCCGTCCCCGGCGCTTCGCCTACCCGCCCAACCTGGTTGTCGTCGACGGCGGCCCGCCACAGGTCGCCGCAGCCCGCCGGGCCCTGGACGCACTCGGTATCGAGCGCGGCCCCGGCGGCATCGCCCTGTGCGGCCTTGCCAAGCGGCTGGAAGAGGTATGGCTACCCGGTGAGGATGATCCGGTGATTCTGCCCCGGACCAGTGAGGCGCTGTACCTGCTGCAGCGGATCCGGGACGAGGCACACCGGTTCGCGATCGCCTACCACCGCCAGAAGCGCTCCAAAGCGATGGTCCGCTCGCTTCTCGACGACGTGCCGGGGCTCGGCGAGACACGTCGAAAGACGCTGCTGGCGACGTTCGGCTCCGTTGCCCGGATACGGCGGGCGACGGTTGAGCAGATAGCCGAGGTCCCGGGCATCGGCCGGCGGACGGCCCAGGCCGTGGTGGACGCGCTCGCGGCGACCGGCCCGGGAGCGGCAGGCGCCACCCCGCCCGCGGTCGACCCGTCCACGGGGGAGATTCTTGCGGCTGACGAAACCGCGCCGGTGTCGCCACCCGCGGTGTCCGAGCGCGGATCGGGGCCATCGGGTTCCGCCACCGGGGCCGCCGCCGGGCAAGCCGGTTCCGACGCCACATCAACCTGGGGTGTTCCCACATGACCACCGCCGCGCCGCTTGACCTCGCCATCATCACCGGACTGTCCGGAGCGGGCCGCAGTACCGCGGCCAAGTGCCTGGAGGATCTCGGCTGGTTCGTCGTCGACAACCTGCCACCGGCGTTGCTGGCCACCATGACCGAACTCGGACTGCGGTCGCAGGGGGCGGTCAACCGCATCGCGGTGGTCGTCGACGTCCGCGGCCGGGCGTTCTTCTCCGATCTGCGCGCGACGCTGGACACGCTCAACGCCCGCGGCATGCAGCCACGCGTGCTCTTCCTGGAAGCGGCGGACGAGACGCTGGTCCGCAGGTTCGACCACGTCCGGCGGCCGCATCCACTGCAGGGCGAGGGCAGGGTGGTCGACGGAATCAGCCGTGAACGCGCCTTGCTCGCGGAGCTGCGCGGCGAGTCGGACCTGGTGCTCGATACCACCGATCTCAACGTCCACGAGTTGCGGGCCAAGATCGACGCCGCCTTCGGTCAACCGGGTGGAAACCGGTTGAACGCGACGGTGGTCTCCTTCGGCTACAAGTACGGCCTGCCGCTGGACGCGGACCTGGTTGCCGACTGCCGGTTCCTGCCGAACCCGCACTGGGTGGAGGCGCTACGACCGTTCACGGGCCGTGATCCAGATGTTCGTGACTACGTCCTCGCCCAGCCCGGGGCGATGGAGTTCATCAACCAGTACGCGGTGTTGCTGCGACTGGTGGGGGAGGGGTATGTGCGTGAGGGCAAGCGGTATCTGACGCTCGCGATCGGATGCACCGGCGGTAAACATCGCAGTGTAGCCATGGCCGAGCAGCTCGCCTCCCGGCTCGCCGGCGACGGCGTCGGCGTCCGGGTCGTTCACCGTGATCTGGGGCGGGAGTGACAGGTACCGGTCCCGCGGTGGTGGCCTTCGGCGGTGGCCACGGCCTGGCAGCCTCGTTGCGGGCGCTGCGGCGCATCACCCGCCACCTCACCGCGGTTGTGACTGTAGGTGACGACGGTGGATCGTCGGGTCGGCTCCGCACGGAGCTGGGAGCGCTGCCCATGGGTGATCTGCGGATGGCGCTGGCCGCGCTCGCCGGTACCGACAGCTGGTCGACCACCTGGGCGGAGCTGTTCCAGCACCGGTTCGGCGGAGGAGGGCCGCTGGCCGGTCATGCCGTCGGCAATCTGGTGCTCAGCGCGCTCGCCGAGCGCCAGAGCTCTGCGGTGGACGCCCTCGATCTTGCTGCCCGGCTGCTGGGAGCCGCCGGGCGGGTGCTGCCGCTGTCGGACACGGGCATCGACATCGTTGCGGAGGTGGCCGGTCTCGACCCCCGTCAGCCGGCGGCCGTCGTCGAGGTCCGCGGCCAGGCTGCGGTGGCCACCACGTCCGGCCGGGTCCGCAGCCTCCGGCTCGAGCCCGTGACGCCCGCGGCGTGCCGGCCTGCGCTCGAAGCCGTCGAGCGGGCCGAATGGGTGGTGTTCGGCCCGGGTTCGCTCTACACCAGCGTGCTGCCTCACCTGCTGGTGCCCGAGATGACCGGCTGCCTTCTCCGTTCACCGGCTCGCCGCGTCATGGTCCTGAACCTGGCGCCGCAACCCGGTGAGACCGCCGGCTATCCGCCCGAAGCGCATCTGCGGGTCATCGAAACGCACGCGCCGGGGCTGCTGTTCGACGTCGTGATCGCTGACCGCGACGCGGTCGGTGAGCCGGGCGTACTCGCCCGTGCCGCCGCCGACCTGGGGGCTCGTCTGTACCTCGTACCGGTCGCCTACCCCGGCGAGCCACATCATGACCCCCGACGGCTCGCCGTCGCGTTCGAGGCGGTGTTCGCGAACATGGCCGGGAA
>NZ_CAUVXO010000011.1:7740-25935 GCF_963555865.1 Protofrankia sp. Cr1 | reverse complement strand
TGCTGTGCGCCGCAACGCCGCGACCGCCGGGTCCGCCCGTGAAGGTGTCTTCCCCGCTCATGAAGGTGCCGTCTCCGCTCATGAAGGTGAGGAATGATTCGTGTGGCCGCAATGACCGCCACCGTCAAGGACGAGCTCAGCCGGTTGCGGGTGGCGAAGCCATGTTGTCGCAGGGCGGAAATGGCCGCGCTGTTGCGCTTCGGTGGCGGGCTGCACATTGTGCGTGGCCGTATCGTCGTCGAGGCCGAACTCGACGCGGGTGCCACCGCTCGGCGGCTGCGCCGCGAGATCGCAGAGGTGTTCGGCTTCCCGTCGGGCATCGCGGTGCTCGCCGCGGGTGGGCTGCGCCGTTCCGTGCGGTACATCGTCCGGGTGGAGCGTGACGGCGAGCAGCTGGCGCGGTCGACCGGACTGCTCGACCAGCGGGGTCGCCCGGTGCGAGGGTTGCCACCACAAGTGGTGACGGGTGCTTCCTGTGATGCTGCGGCTGCGTGGCGTGGGGCGTTCCTGGCCCATGGCTCACTGACCGAGCCAGGCCGCTCATGCTCCCTGGAGATCACTTCGCCGGGGCCGGAGGCTGCGCTCGCGCTGGTCGGCGCGGCCCGTCGGCTCGGTGTCGCGGCCAAGAGCCGCGAGGTGCGCGGGGTGGACCGGGTGGTGATCCGCGATGGCGACGCGATCAGCGTGCTGCTGACGAAGATCGGCGCGCATGACAGCCTGCTGGCCTGGGAGGATCGGCGGATGCGCCGCGAGGTGCGGGCGACCGCGAACCGGCTGGCGAATTTCGACGACGCCAACCTGCGCCGTTCGGCGCGCGCGGCGGTCGCGGCCGGCGCCCGGGTCCAGGCGGCGTTGAGGATCCTGGGAGATGACGCACCCGGGCATCTGCTCGCGGCCGGACGGCTGCGCCTTGAGCATGCCCAGGCATCCCTGGAGGAGCTGGGTGCGCTCGCGGAGCCGCCGCTGACCAAGGATGCGGTCGCCGGTCGCATCCGGCGGCTGCTGGCGTTGGCCGATAAGAGGGCGCATGCGCTCGGGTTGCCGAACACCGAGGCGAGCGTCTCGCCGGATCTCCTTGAGAACGCCTGAGCGATTACGTGACGGTCACTCTCAGTTATATGGAGCATTCGGGGTGGCGCCGGCCTGTCGCCACACTTCGGGAGCCTCGCGCACGGCGACTGATCTTCTGGTATATCCTTAGCAATACTAAGTAAATAGGATATTACTGGTCCCGGCCCTGGCGGGTCGGGTAATTCCTGGAACGAACACCAGGATGGTCCGCGAGGGAACGCGGCGAGGAGGAGATATGGACAGCTTCGGCAGCACAGGTCATCTCAAGGTGGGTGACCGTAGGTATACAATCCGTCGGCTGGACGCGGTTTCCGGAGCTGACCGGTTGCCGTACAGTCTGCGCATCCTGCTGGAGAACCTGCTGCGGACCGAGGACGGCGCCAACATCACCGCCGACCACGTCACCGCGCTCGCGTCCTGGGATCCGGCCGCCACGCCGAGCCAGGAGATCCAGTTCACGCCGGCCCGCGTGATCATGCAGGATTTCACCGGGGTGCCGTGCGTGGTCGACCTCGCCGCCATGCGCGAGGCCATGGCCGCTCTCGGCGGTGATCCGACAAAGATCAACCCGCTGGCGCCGGCGGAGCTGGTGATCGACCACTCGATCATCGCGGACGTCTTCGGCCGGGCTGACGCCTTCGCCCTCAACACCGAGCTGGAGTTCGCCCGCAACCGCGAGCGCTACCAGTTCCTGCGGTGGGGCCAGGCCGCGTTCGACAACTTCACGGTCGTCCCCCCGAACACCGGGATCGTCCACCAGGTCAACCTGGAGTACCTCGCCCGGGTGATCTTCACCCGGACGACCGCCGACGGCGTGCTCGCCTACCCCGACACCCTGGTCGGCACGGACAGCCACACCACCATGATCAACGGTCTGGGCGTGCTCGGCTGGGGTGTCGGCGGCATCGAGGCGGAGGCCGCCATGCTCGGCCAGCCGGTGAGCATGCTCATCCCGACGGTCGTCGGGTTCAAGCTCACCGGTGAGCTGCCGCCTGGAACCACCGCGACCGACCTCGTCCTCACCATTACCGAGATGCTGCGTACGCACGGTGTCGTGGGCCGTTTCGTCGAGTTCTACGGCGAGGGCGTGGGCAACGTCCCGCTGGCCAACCGGGCCACGATCGGCAACATGAGCCCCGAGTACGGCTCGACCTGCGCCATCTTCCCAGTGGATGCGGAGACCCTGGCCTACCTGCGGCTGACCGGCCGTCCCAGCGAGCAGGTCGACCTCGTCGAGGCGTACACCAAGGAGCAGGGCCTCTGGCACGACCCGAGTCGCGAGCCGGTCTACACGACCACCCTCACCCTCGATCTCTCCACGATCGAGCCGTCGCTGGCCGGCCCGAAGCGCCCGCAGGACCGGGTCCCCCTGCGCACCGCCAAGGCTGCGTTCCGCACCGCGCTCGCCGACTATGCCGGTCCGGCAAAGGCAGCTGCGGGTACTTCTGGTGATCTCGAAGGACGCCCGTCCAACCCGACCCCGGTGACCCTCGCGGACGGCACCAGCTTCTCACTCGACCACGGCGCGGTCGCGATCGCGGCCATCACCTCGTGCACGAACACGTCCAACCCGCAGGTGATGGTGGGCGCGGCCATCCTCGCCCGCAACGCCGTCGACCGGGGCCTGACCCGCAAGCCCTGGGTCAAGACCACCCTGGCCCCGGGTTCCAAGGTCGTCATGGACTACTACGAGCGCGCCGGGCTCACCCCCTACCTGGACAAGCTCGGGTTCAACCTGGTCGGCTACGGGTGCACCACCTGCATCGGCAACTCCGGCCCCCTCCAGGAGGAGATCAGCCAGGGGGTGAACGCCGGCGACCTGGCGGTGGTCAGCGTGCTGTCGGGTAACCGTAACTTCGAGGGTCGGATCAACCCGGACGTCAAGATGAACTACCTGGCGTCCCCGCCGCTGGTCGTGGCCTACGCCCTCGCCGGCACGATGGACATCGACCTGGTCAACGACCCGCTGGGCACCGACACGGCGGGCAACCCGGTCTACCTGCGCGACATCTGGCCGAGCGAGGCCGAGGTGGCCGCGGTGGTCGGCGACGCGATCCGCTCGGAGATGTTCACCGAGGACTACGGCGACCTGTCTGGCGACAAGCAGTGGCAGTCGCTGCCGACCGGTGACGGAGGCGAGGTGTCCCAGACGTTTCACTGGGCACCTGACTCGACCTACGTGCGCCACCCACCGTACTTCGAGGGGATGGCGGCGACGCCGGCGCCGCGCCCGGACATCGTCGGCGCCCGCGTGCTGGCGCTGCTCGGCGACTCGGTGACCACCGACCACATCTCGCCCGCCGGATCCATCAAGCGGGAGTCACCCGCGGGCCGCTACCTCGTGGAGCACGGGGTGGAGCCGACGGACTTCAACTCCTACGGGTCCCGGCGCGGCAACCACGAGGTGATGATCCGCGGGACGTTCGCCAACATCCGGCTGCGCAACATGCTGGCTCCCGGCACCGAGGGCGGGGTCACCCGGCACCTGCCCGACGGCGAGCAGCTGGCGATCTACGACGCGGCGCAGAAGTACGCCGCCGACGGAGTGCCACTGGTGGTCCTCGCCGGCAAGGAGTACGGTTCGGGTTCGTCGCGTGACTGGGCGGCCAAGGGTACGGCCCTGCTCGGCGTCCGAGCGGTCATCGCCGAGTCCTACGAGCGGATCCACCGCTCCAACCTGATCGGGATGGGCGTCCTGCCGCTGCAGTTCCCGACCGGGCAGTCCGCGGCGTCGCTCGGCCTGACCGGCGAGGAGACGTTCACCATCGTCGGGCTCGCCGGCGTCGACGAGAAGACCCCGACGCTGCTCGTCCAGGCCGACGACAAGCGGTTCGACGCAGTCGTCCGCATCGACACGCCGGGGGAGGCCGAGTACTACCGCAACGGCGGCATCCTGCCCTACGTCCTGCGGTCACTGCTCTAAATCGAAACGATCTTTCGAGCGACGATCTTTCGAGCTTTGTGCGATCAACAACGGCCGTTTCGGCACACAAAGCTCGAAAGATCGTCATTAACGATCGTCCGACAGCGCGCCAGGAGCGCGTTCGGCCGGGATCAGTGACCGGGTCTTCGCCGCATGTCCGACCGCGTCCGCGAGGATCTCCGCGGCCCGGCCCGCGGTCTCGTACAGCATCCGCCACAGGGTCTTCTCCCGCAGCGGGACGTCCTGACGGGTCAGCAGCCGTTCGACCGCCGGCCGGGGGCCGCCCCGCGGTGCCCGGTACCCCGTGTCAGCGCCCCTGTTGCAGAACGCCGTCGACATACGTATCCGTCCTGCGGAAGGCGATGAGGCCGGCAATCGGCTGACCGTCGGGCAGTGGCGCCGGGTACGACCACGCATGGTCCCGGTACAGCTGACCGTTGACCCGTACCGACCAGTACTCGGCGGTGCCCTTGTGTGGGCAGTGGGTGATCGTGTCGCTCGGTTCGAGCAGTTCCATCCGTACGTGCGCCTTGGGTAGGTAGTAACGCACCGGTGCACCGGTTTCGAGGAGGAGCCGGGGACCGCTCGACTCGGCGATGGTGACACCGTCGAGGTCGATGCGCAGGTGTCCGGGGTTCGGCAACGGTTCGATCCGGATGTGTTGTCCTTCGTTGTCCATGTCAGACCTCACTGTTCATCGGGGGCTGGTCATGTCGGGTGGCCGGTCCTCGGCTTGGTTGACGGTGGGTCAGTTGACGGTGGGTCAGTTGACGGTGGGGGTGAATCCGCCGTCGATACGGAGGTTGGCACCGTTGATGGAGGCGCCGAGCGGGCTGGCGACGATGGCGACCAGGGCAGCGATCTCCTCCGGGCCGGCCAGCCGGGCGGCGGGGCTGGCCAGCGGGCCGTCGATCAGCGTGCGGGTGGCCGCCTCGACGTCGTCGAGTCCGTGGTTCTTGGCGAAGTTCCGGGCGAATTCCCGGAACCCGTCAGTCAGCGTCGGGCCGGGGCTGATGGTGTTCGCGGTGATCCCGGTGCCGGCGAGTTCCTTGGCCAGGCTCACCGTGAGGTTGGCCAGCGCCGCTTTGGCGGCGCTGTAGGCGGCCCGGGTAGGCAGCGGATTGGGGTTGGCTGCGCTGCCAATCTGGATGACGCGGCCCCATGTGCTGTCCCGCATCTGCGGTGTCAGTGCCCGGATCAGGCGTACGGCGGAGACGACGTTGGTGTCGTACAGGGTGAGCCAGTTGGCGGGAGTTGCCCCGGTCCAGCCGGCGTCTTGTGCCGTACCGGCGTTGTTGACCAGGATGTCGATGCCACCGAAGGCAGCGGTGGCATCGGCTGCGGCCTGCGCCGCGGCGGCATCGTCGGACAGGTCGCCCAGCACCACCGCCGCCGTGCCACCGGCGGTGACGACGGCGTCCGCGGTGGCCTGCGCCCGTCCGGCGTCTCGGCCGTGCACGACGACGGCGACCCCTTCCCGGGCCAGGCCCAGCGCGATGGCTCGGCCGATGCCGCTGGAACTGCCGGTGACCAGCGCCCGCTTACCCTGCAACTGCAGGTCCATGACTGTTCAATCCTCTTCATCGGGATGGGTACGGGGAGCAGATCTCGTATCCTCAGATGTCCGTCGCGGCGGTGGCGGCCAGGAACGCGGCGAAGGATCGGGCCGGACGGCCGGTGATCTTCTCCACGGCGTCGGTGACGGGGCAGTTGTCGATGGTGACCAGCGGGCTCTCGGTGAAGTCCTGCTGGAAGCAGTCGGGCCGCAGCACGGTCCCCTGCACCGCCCGCTCCACCTCCAGGTTCGGCGAGGTACGACCCACGGTCACCGCGGCGCCGATGTCGGAGATGGCGACCACCCGGCGGATGCCGGGCAGGTTGGCCAGCAGGTCGCTGACCAGAACGTTCATATTGGATCTCCCTCCGTCCGTGAACTCGACTGTATGAATCCGGTCGCACGACGGACAATGTCCATGAACGCCGAAAACATGTCTGATCGGCTCAGAACAAGTCTCGTCGGGATATGATCAGCGGATGGATGTGCTCACGGACGTGCTCGCGGCCCTGGAGACCGGGCCGACCCTGTGCGCGCGTACCCGGGCACACGCCCCCTGGGGGCTGCGGTTCGGGGGCAACCAAGGGTTCGGGTTCCACGTCATCCTGCAGGGCACGTGCTGGCTGTCGAGCGCCGACGAGCCGCCGCGGGCGCTGCGGTCAGGTGACGTGGTGCTGCTGGCCAGCGGCCAGGAGCACACGCTTGCCGACGCCCCGACCACCCCCGCTGTCACCTTCCGCCTGGACCGCGAGTGGCACGCCAAACGGATCGGTCACCAGCACGTGGCCGGGGCAGCGGCCGGAGCGCAGACGGTCCTGCTGTCGGGTGCCTACCGGCTTGAACAGCGCCGGCCGCATCCGCTGCTGGCCACGCTTCCCGACCTGGTGCACCTGCCGAACCGGCGCCGGCACGGGCTGCACGCGGCGGTGGACCTGCTCGGCACCGAGGTCGAGGAGCAGGAGCCGGGCGCGGAGGCGATCGTCTCCTCGCTGGTGGACGCCCTCTTGGTCTACATCCTGCGCGCCTGGCAGGAAGACCATCCGACCGGCTGGAGCCGGGCGGTCGCCGATCCGGCGATCGGCCCCAGCCTCCACCGCATGCACCAGGATCCGGCACGATCGTGGACGGTGCAGCAGTTGGGTGCGCAGGCCGGACTCTCCCGCGCCACGTTCACCCGCCGGTTCACCGCACTGGTCGGTGAGCCACCCCTGACCTACCTCACCCGGTGGCGTCTGACCACCGCGGCCCGGATACTGCGTCAACAGGACGTGCCGCTGTCCGCCGTCGCCCACCGCGTCGGCTACACGTCCGAATTCGCCTTCGCCAAGGCCTTCAAACGGGAGTATGGTCTCGCCCCCGGCAACTACCGCCGCGTCACCGGGATCGAGGAATCCCGGTACGGGAGCTGAGGACGAACCGCCGACCGAAGCGCCGTTCGTGGTCACCAAGGAGTACCGACGCTTCGCCGAGTTCGCCGACGCGGTGCGCCGGCATGAGCGAAGCGCAACGCATGCGTCAGGTGCCGGCGGGCCAAGTGGTGCTGATGCACGTCTGGGAACTGTGGGGACGAGGGCCCGCCGGTACCGATGCCGCCACACTTTACTGTTACAGCCTCGCCGAACCGGCCGTCGCACAGAAGGTTCGCGATCATGTCGGCGACATCCCTGACACATCCGATCGACGCCAGAGGCGGCCGTTAGGACCGGCAGCGGTCATGATCGTAGCTACCTCATGTCGATGCCCAACACAAGGACTACATAGGACCACTGGTTGGATGTGGCTACATGTTGGGTTTGGGGGTATTGCCTACCCGTACGGGCTACCCGATATCGTTTGACACAACACGTGTACCCCCTCAGCAAAGATCAACATTCCCCCTCGAACACACGCGTCGGACCGAAACGCCCAGTCCTGCCCCGGTCCGATGTCCCCTCCGAGCAGCCAGGGGGCAGGAGCGAGGTTTCGCAGCCCTGACGGTCGTCGGCCGGGTTCTCCCCCTCAGCCGGCGCCTTGAGGCGTGCCAGCGACATCGGTTCGTGGCATGGCGCCACACTGCCTCGCAGGCGTTCGGGAAGGACGCGCGTTGCATCCACGTGGCGTGATCCGGCTCCCCGTAGACGGAGAGCAGGCCGGTCGTGGTCGCCATCGTGACCAGGCGCCCGAGAGCGCCGGTGACCATGAGCCCAACCCCTGGCATGCCCGTCTCGGCCCGCAGTCCCGGCGGGTCGCCACGATCGCCGCGGTGACGACCGGGACCCTGGCTGCATCGACGGCGGGCTTCGCCGCGACGATGCCCGGCCCGGGCGGAAACGCGACTCTTGGGCCGATGACAACTACCGCAGCCACCGTCGACAACGCCGCGATGATCGGCGGTGGCACCCACGGGGCCGCTCCCGCGGGCGCCACCGTCGACCTGGCCGCCAAGTTGGGCAATCCGGATCCGACCTTCACCACGATGTCGATCGCCGCCGATCAGGCGACGGTCGCGCCGAACGCACCCGTCGTCATCACCGTCCGCGCCATGGAGGTCGGGACCGGACGTCCCGTCGCCGACCAGCGGGTCCGTATCGCGGTGGCCAACGGCCCGCAGTGGACCACCACCGCCCAGCTACGGACCGACAGCACCGGCACCGCGACGATCAGTACCCGGCTGCTGTCGACCACGACGCTCACCGCGGTCTTCGACGGTACGAACGTCCTGCGTCCCTCGCTCGCCGGAGCGACCACTGTGACGGTGCGCAGCCCGACGGGCCCGGGAGGCGGTTCCGCGGGGGGCGGTTCCGCGGGGGGCCGGCGGCCGGGACCGCGCCCACGGTCGTCCCGGGCAGCTCCATCGGGGAGAAGGCCGTCTACCTCGCATCGCTGCAGCGGGGCAAGCCGTACGTGTACGGGGCCGAGGGGCCCTACGCGTTCGACTGCTCCGGCCTGGTTCAGTATGTCTTCAAACAGCTCGGGCGCTCCTTGCCGCGGACGGCCCAGCAGCAGTTCGCCGCCTCGCTGCGAGTGCCCCAGGCCGGCAAGCAGCCCGGCGACCTGATCTTCTTCGGAACCCCGGGCAATATCACCCATGTCGCGATCTACGCCGGTAACGGATACGTGTGGAGCGCCCCGGAGACCGGGCGAACGGTCTCGCTGGTGCCCATCTGGAGCTCGACGTACTACGTTGGCCGAGTGCTGTAGCGGTTGGCCGGGGGCTGCAACGGTTGACCGGGCGGGTCCGGGTGCGAAGGGGTGTCGAGGGTGACCACGGCGATCCATCCGTCCGACCGGGTACTCACGATCCCGAACGTGCTCTCCGCGCTGCGCCTGGCCGGGGTACCGGTGTTCCTGTGGCTGGCGTTGGGTCCCAAGGCTGACGGTGCGGCGCTCGCAGTACTCGCCTTCGCCGGCGTGAGCGACTATCTCGACGGCAAACTTGCCCGGGCGCTGGGGCAGACCAGCCGGCTCGGGATTCTCCTCGACCCGCTGGCGGACCGCCTGTACATCCTGGCGACGATCATTGCGCTGACGCTGCGCGAGATCGTTCCCTGGTGGTTCGCCGCGCTGCTCATCGGCCGGGACGTCGCGATCACCGGCGTCGTGCCGGTGCTGCGCCGCTTGGGCTACGGCCCCACCCTGCCCGTGCATTACCTGGGCAAGGCCGCGACATTCAACCTGCTCTACGCCTTCCCGCTGCTGCTGCTGTCAGCGGGCGACAACTGGCTCGCCAGCGTTTCCCGTCCGCTCGGGTGGGCGTTCGCCATCTGGGGTACCGCTCTGTACTGGTGGTCCGCGATCCTCTACTGGGTACAGGTCCGCCAGCTTGCGCGGGCGGCCAGCGGTACCGAACCGCCGGTGTCGCCCGGAGCCGACCGCGGCGAGGCCGGCCGGGCAGACGCGGAGGTGGGTCGGTGAGAGCCGTCGTGATGGCGGGCGGTGAAGGAAGGCGCCTGCGCCCGATGACCGCCAATCAGCCCAAACCGCTACTCCCCGTCGTCAATCGTCCGATCATGGAGCATGTGCTGCGGCTGCTCAAACGGCACGGTTTCGATGAGACCGTGATCACGGTGCAGTTCCTCGCGGCCCACGTCCGGACCTACTTCGGTGACGGCGACGAGCTGGGTATGCACCTGTCGTACGCGACCGAGACCACACCGCTGGGGACGGCCGGCAGCGTCCGCAACGCACAGGACGCGTTGCGCGACGATCCGTTTCTGGTGATCAGTGGGGATGCGCTCACCGACATCGACCTGACCTCGCTGGTCGCCTACCACCGCAAGCAGGGTGCGCTGGTCACGATCGCGCTCAAGGCCGTCCCGAATCCCCTGGAGTTCGGGATCGTCATCACGTCCGAGCGCGGCCGGATCATCCGCTTCCTGGAGAAACCGACCTGGGGGCAGGTCTTCTCCGACACGGTCAACACCGGCATCTACGTGATGGAACCGGAGGTGCTCGACCACGTTCCGGTCGGAGAGTCGGTGGACTGGTCGGGGGACGTCTTCCCCCAGCTCCTGGCTGCCGGCGCGCCCCTGTTCGGCTACGTCGTGGGTGGCTACTGGGAGGATGTCGGCACCATCCCGAGCTTCCTTCGGGCCCAGGCCGATGTCCTCAACGGCAAGGTCGACGTGGAGATCGGCGGGTTCGAGGTCTCGCCGGGGGTGTGGGTCGGACGGGACGCCGACGTCCATCCGGAGGCGGTGCTCTACGGTCCGCTGGTGATCGGTGACTACACGAAGATCGAGGCCGGTGCCGAGCTGCGTGAGTTCACCGTCATCGGCAGTAACGTCGTGGTCAAATCGGGCGCCTTCCTGCACCGGGCCGTCGTCCAGGACAACGCTCTGATCGGGTCGCTGACCAACCTGCGGGGCTGCGTGATCGGTAAGAGCACTGACGTGCTGCGGGCCGCGCGGGTCGAGGAGGGTGCGGTGGTCGGCGACGAGTGCGTGCTTGAGGAGGAGTCGTTCGTCTCCCACGACGTCATGGTGTACCCGTTCAAGACCATCGAGGCCGGCGCGGTGGTCAACACCAGCGTCATCTGGGAATCCCGGGGACAGCGCTCGCTGTTCGGCCCCCGGGGGGTGTCGGGGCTGATCAACGTCGAGATCACCCCCGAACTGGTGGTCCGCCTCGCCAGCGCCTATGCCACGACCCTGCGCAAGGGATCCACGGTGACCACGGTCCGGGATGGCTCACGGGCCGCCCGGGCGCTCAAACGGGCGATGATCAGTGCGCTCACCGCGAGCGCGATGGACGTGCGGGATCTGGAGGTCGCGCCGATGCCGGTGGCCCGCTTCGACGTCCGCGCCTCCGATGCCGCCGGCGGAATCATGGTGCGCACGACACCGGGGGACACCGAGCGGGTGGACATCAGCTTCATGGACTCCGAGGGCAGCGATCTTTCGCTTGCCATGCAGCGCACGCTCGATCGGGTCGTCAGCCGCCAGGAATTCCGGCGGGCTTTTCCCGAAGAGATCGGGGAGCTGCGCTTCCCCGCCCGTACCGCCGATATCTACACCCGCGACCTGCTGGACCGAGTGGACACCGCCGGCCTGGCCGAAGCCAACCTCAAAATCGTGATCGATCCGGCCGGGGGAGCGACCTCGTTGGTCCTGCCCACCCTGCTGGGCCGGCTCGGGGTGGACGTCCTCACCGTCAACGGCCGGCTGGACGAGACCGTCCCGGCGCAGACGCCGGACGATCGCCGCCGCGCCCTGAACCGCCTCGGCGCGCTCGTCGCCAGCTCGCGGGCTGCCGTCGGCGTCCGTTTCGACAACGTCGGTGACCGCATCACGATCGTGGATGAACGCGGCGACCTGATCGACGACGAGCGGGCGCTGCTGGTGTTCCTCGACCTTGTCGCGGCCGAGAACCGGGGAGCGCACGTCGCGCTGCCGGTGACCACCACCCGGGTCGCGGACCAGGTGACCCGCTTCCACGGGCTGACGGTCCGGCGCACCTCACTGTCGGCCGCCGACCTCACCCGGGCCGCGAGCGAGCCGAACGTCGTGTTCGCCGCGGACGGCCGCGGGGGATTCGTGGTACCCGAGTTCGCGCCGGCGATCGACGGCCTGGCCGCGTTCGTCAGACTGGCCGCGCTGGTCGCCCGGACCCGGCTGACCCTGAGCGCGATCGACGCGCGCATCCCGGCCGTGTCCGTGCTCCGCAGATCCGTGCCGACGCCGTGGGCGGCCAAGGGCATGGTGATGCGGCGGGTGATGGAGGCGGTCGACACCGACAGCGGGTGCACCATCGACACCACCGACGGCGTTCGGGTGATCCTGCCGGACGGCTCATGGGTCCTGGTACTCCCGGACCCGGCCGAAGCCGTCACCCATCTGTGGGCCGAGGGCCGCGATGCCACCACGGCAGAGCATCTCCTGGACCACTGGAGCACCCTGTTCGTGACGGGTGACGTCACCGGCGACGTCACCGGCAAGGACCGCTGGAAACCGGATGTGTCGGATCGGGTTCCCGACCCGGGATCCGTCGGGACACCCGGTTCGCTCTCCGCAAAGCGGTACTGATCTGTTCGATGGTTCGGAACCGACGACTGGGAGGCGATACGCAGTGTACCCGGAAGATCTGAAGTACACCACAGAGCACGAGTGGATCCGGGTGAACAGCGGCACTGTGCGGGTGGGTATCACCTCGTTTGCACAGGAAGCGCTCGGGGACATCGTGTTTGTGACGTTGCCGGCGGTCGGTGACCGGGTGCAGGCCGGTGAGCCGTTCGGCGAAGTAGAGTCGACCAAGAGCGTCTCGGACGTCTACGCCCCGGTCTCCGGGGAGGTGATCGCTCGCAACGAGGTGCTCGACAGCACTCCGGAGCTGGTCAACTCCGATCCCTACGGTGAGGGTTGGCTGGTCGAGGTGGCCGTTGACGACGCCGGGACGACCGATTCCCTGCTCGACGCGGGCGCCTACGCCCAGCACGTGAAGCGAACGTGATGATCCGCACATGTAGTCTGGCGTTCAGGTCCACGCCACGCAGGAATAGCTGACCTACTCCCTTTGCGCGGTAGTGGACCCGATGCACTAGCCTCATTGTGCGCCGGGAAGGCGATACGAGGCCGGGATGTCGCGGTCGGTGTCGACCCTTCCGGCTTCGGGGCCGTCCGCGCGGTGGGTGGGTGTCCCCGAGGAGGAATCGAACTTTCGCCACCCCAGGCAGGTGGCCCGAGCGGCCGACCCAACCGCACCCGCGGCGGTCCGGCAGGAAGCAGACGCGACCGTGTTCTGCACGAGGTGCGGACAGCAGAACCCGACTGATGCGTTGTACTGCGCGCGGTGTGGGTCTCCACTGGTACGTCCAGGTGAGCCCGTCGCGCCGGAACGACCTGCCGAGCAGACGTCGACGCTCAACCTTGCCGCAGCCCTTTCGGGTATCGAGGGTGACCACGTCGACGAGTCGACCGAGCGGGATGCCGTCGCCGCCGTTGACGCGTTGCCACCGGGTTCAGGTTTGCTCGTGGTCAAGCGAGGGCCCAACGCGGGCAGCCGCTTCCTGCTGGATGCCGACCTGACGACGGCGGGCCGGCATCCGGAAAGCGATATTTTCCTGGATGATGTGACGGTGTCGCGCCGTCACGCCGAGTTCCATCGGTCTCCGTACACGAAGGGCTTTGCCGTTCGTGACGTAGGTAGCCTCAACGGCACCTATCTCAACCGGGAGCGGATCGACTCGGCCGAACTGTCCAGTGGTGACGAGGTCCAGATCGGCAAATTCCGACTGGTGTTCCTGACTGGATCAATCATGGCGACGGGTGGCGGGGGGCCCCAGTGAGCCGATGGTCCCATCGATGAACGCCGGTCGGGCCACGACATCGTCCGTGCCGATGCCCGCTCGGGCCCCGGCGGGTGGCTCCCCCGCGAAGACGTTCAACATCGGCGAGGTACTCGATCGACTGAGGCTGGACTATCCCGACGTGACGCTGTCCAAGATCCGATATTTGGAGGCGGAAGGTCTGGTGGTCCCGGCCCGGACGAATGCGAACTATCGCAAGTACTCATCCGATGATGTGGGTCGACTCCGTTACATACTCGGCGCACAGCGGGAACGCTTTCTGCCGCTGCGAGTGATCAAAGAGGAACTGGAGTCCATCGACCGCGGCGAGCACCCGCGTGAGCGGTCCGGCCCTCGTCCGGTCGCACCACCCCCGCCCCGCGTCCTGGACATGATCGTCGATGGTGGCGAGACGGTGCGGATGTCGCGCCGGGAGCTGCTCGCCGCCACCGGCATCGGTGACGATCAACTTGTCGAACTCGAACAGTACGGGCTGCTCGCGCCCCGCCCCGGCGGTAGCTATTTCGACGGGGACGCGCTGGCGGTCGCACGCACGGTCGCCGCGCTGAGCGCCTTTGGCGTCCAGCCTCGTCACCTGCGTTCCTCGCGGGTCGCGGCCGATCGGGAAGCGGGACTGATCGAACAGGTGGCGGCCCCCCTACGGGGGCAGCGCGACCGTCCCGGCGGGCACGCGCAGGACACCGTGGACGAGCTCGCGGGTCTGCTGGTTCGGCTGCACGCCGCCCTGCTGCGCTCACGGTTGCGGGCCGGGCCGAGCTGATGACGCCACCTCGGCATGTCCGTGGATCAGTCTTTCGCAGGCCGATTCGCCCGCGGGCACCTATCGTTGACAGTGGGGTGGAAGATGTCCACGGTAGTCGATCTTTCCGGATGCACCGGGCACGCTGACGAACTCCAGCGACGGGGATACTGTCACCCGGTGGGCGTCTACAGTTTCCGCTCAGATCATCCCGTCCTGCTCACCTGTGCGAGGAGGTAGATCGGTGCATCGGCTGGACATCGTCGGCGTTCGTGTCGAGCTTCCGTCGAAGCAGCCGATCGTCCTGTTGAAGGAGGTCGGAGGTGAGCGCTACCTGCCCATCTGGATCGGCGCGGTGGAGGCGACAGCCATCGCGTTCGCGCAGGAGGGCATCACGACCGCTCGTCCGATGACCCACGATCTCATGCGTGATGTGCTGCAGGCCCTGCAGACGGAACTCACGAGGGTGACCATCAACGATCTCCAGGACGGAGTGTTCTTCGCGACGCTCGTGTTCGGAAACGGAGTCGAGGTCTCGGCCCGGCCGTCGGACGCCATCGCGCTGGCCATGCGGATGGGGGTACCCGTCTACGGCGAGGAGTCGGTACTCGCCGAGGCTGGCATCACCGTGCCCGAGGATCAGGAACAGGAGCAGGAGAGCGAGCTGGAGAAGTTCCGAGAGTTCCTGGACACGATCTCACCGGAGGACTTCAACACACCAGGCTCCTGATCGTGTATTCCCCGTCACGCGGTGGATCAGGATCGTCACCGGGCGGCGTCACCAGGTGGCAGCACCAGGCGGCATTGCGAGCCGTTGCGGCACGTGTGCGGTTGTATCCTCAATAGTTCGGGCTGGGCGTGCTTTCATGCGGTTGCGGGACACGTCAATCCTGATCATTGATCCAACCGTCGAGGGCTCTTACCGTCGAGTCGAGGTTGCGGTCCCGCCACGGCGGCCGCGCACGGCGATGCTGTGGCGGGGCCGGGTGAGCCCGGGAGCCGGTTGGTGGGACGGATGGCGACAGCGATGATCGGACGGCGATGATCGAGCAAGGTCAGCTCTTCCCGGATGATCTTCCTCAACCTCCTGGCGATGATGTCGGCTACCGGGGGCCCACCGCGTGCGCCGCCGCGGGGATCACCTATCGGCAGCTCGACTACTGGGCCCGTACAGGGCTTGTCGTGCCGAGCGTGCGAGGCGCCACCGGGTCGGGTAGCCAGCGGCTGTACTCCTTTCGCGATGTGCTGGTTCTGCGGGTCGTGCGCAAGCTGCTTGAGGCGGGGGTCTCCCTGCAGAACATCCGTGCCGCCGTGGACTGCCTGCGCGTCCGCGGGATCGACGATCTTGCCAGGGTCACCCTGGTCAGCGACGGGTCGACGGTGTACGAGTGCACCTCCGACGACCAGGTCATCGACCTCGTCCAAGGAGGGCAGGGGGTCTTCGCGATCGCGGTCGGCCGGGCCGTGCGGGACATGCGCGGGCAGCTGTCGCAACTGCCGACCGAGCGGCCCGAACGCCCGGGACCGGTCGGGCACCCGGCGCACGTCGCCGTCGGTCATCCCGGGGACGAGCTGGCCAACCGGCGCGGCCGGCGCAGCTCAGCCTGAACCAGCGGGAAGCCCGGGGGCCGACGCGGCTACCCGACCGTGGTCACGTTGCTGGACCGAACCCGCGGGGACGGGGAGCATGAGGCGCCGGCCCGTCCGGTAGCGTCACATCGGCGCAGGCCCACCCAGTCAAGGGAAAACCCCGCCTTCGTCGGATCTCGTCGTTAGGTTGGTTCTACCGGTAGGTCACGGGTCGGCCAGGACGCCACACCACCATCGTCGTGCCATTTGCTTGATCGCGGGGAGGTCGCGGTGTCGGGCACTCGGCGAGTGCGGACGCTGGTCACTGGCATCCAGACATGCCTCGGTGAGGCGCTGAGCCTCGCCGATCGGCTGGAGGCACTGGCCGACCAGGTCGAGCTGCCCGAACCGGACGCGCCCCTTGCGGGTACCGGTACGCGTCCGACCGACCAGCTCCACTGGCCCGACGACGCCTGGCACACCGGATCCAGCGCTGCGCAGCGGGTGCCCATCGCGCTCAGCGCCGCGGCCTCGATCGCCCGTGAGCAGGCGCCCGCTCTCGCCGGCGCACGGTGGTCGGCGCCGGCGTGGACGCCGGTGCGCCAGGCCGGCCTGGCCGGGCACCCCACGCCTGGCGAGCCGGTGTCCGCACCGGAAGTGTCCGTGCAGGGAGTGTCAGCACCGGGCGTACCCGTGCAGGGAGCCGCGGAACGGCACTACCGGCCAGGCCTGTGGCGGGTGGGGAGAGTGATCGTCCCACCGCTGCTGCCCGGCGGAGTCGCCGCCGAGGTTCCCCTCGCCGTCAGCCTGCTCGACGGCGGCAACCTGCGCATCGTGGTGGACCGTGACCGCCGGGGTGAGGGGGTCGGCGTTGTGCGCGGCCTGCTCACCCGGGTGCTCGCGGCGGCGCCGGCCGGGTCGGTGCGGGTCATCGTCTACGACCCCTATGAGCTGGGGGCCGGGCTTGCAGGTTTCGCCCCGCTGCGGGCCGCCGGCGTCGCCAGCCCCACCCTGACCACCCGAACCCGCCTGGAAGGCGTGCTCGCGGAGCTTTCCGCGGAGGTGGGGCGGATCACGGTCGACCGGCTCGGCGGCCGGTTCGCCTCGTTGCGGGAGCGAGAAGCCGCCGGCCTGCCGCGGGCCGAGCCCTGGCGGCTGCTGGTACTGCTGGCCTGGCCGTCGCTGGCCGACGACGCCGCTCGGGCGCTGGCGGCGGTCGCCGCCCAGGGTCCTGCATGCGGTGTGCACGTCATCGTCCTGGCGGAGGAGGGCGCCGCCGCCCCCGGTGCCCGACGCGGGCATGACACCCTGGCGCACGCCGAGACTCTGTGGCTGACCGACGACGGCGGGAATCGTCCTGCCGGGGACCCGGGCCGGCCCGAGGGCGACCGGCCGAGCTGGCGCTGCTCGCTGTCGGGTCCACTTCGATGCGACCTGGATGAACCCCCGCCCCCCGATCTGGTGGCCGCGGTGGCCCAGATCGTGGCTGCCGCCGCGGCCCACGAGGCCGCCCGGCCGCCGAACGCGCGCGCCCTGCTACCCGAGACGCTGTGGAGCTTTGACGCCGCCGGCGGTCTTGCTGTTCCGGTGGCGTTCGGCCCGGACGGCCCGGTGACGTTGCGGTTCGACGACGACACCGTCCACGCGCTGGTCGGTGGGCAGGCCGGAGCGGGCAAATCGACCTTGCTCCTTGATGTGGTGTATGGCCTGGCGGCCCGCTATGGCCCAGACCAGCTGCGATTTCACCTGCTCGACTTCAAGGAGGGGCTGGAGTTCGCCCAGTTCGCTCCCCGCGGTGACGACCCGTTCGTGCTGCCGCATGCGGACACGATCGGCATGGACAGCGACCGGGAGTTCGGGGTCGCGGTGTTGCGCCACGTCCGTGCCCTGATGCAACGCCGGGCCCTCGCCATGCGGGCCGTCGGGGCCCGGGACCTGCGCGGCCTGCGGGCCGCCCAGGTCGGTACCGGGTGGCCACGGATCATGATAGTGATCGACGAGTTCCAGGTGATGCTCACGCCGCTGGACGCGGTGTCGCGGGAGGCGGTCTCGCACCTGGAGGTGTTGGCGCGCCAGGGGCGCGCCTACGGGATCCACCTGCTGCTGGCCAGCCAGACCCTGTCGGGTATCGACGCTCTGGATGCGACGGCCGGTAAACGTGGATCGATCTTCGGGCAGTTCGCGCTGCGCATCGCGCTGCGTACCTCGATCTCGGAGTCACGGGTGCTGCTGTCGACCACCAACGAGGCGGCCGGAGCACTGGCCGGCGTCGGTGAGGCCATCGTCAACCGGCGCAACGGCCACCCGGCCGGCAACGAGCTCGTCCGGGTCGCCTATCCGGAGCCGGCACTGCTCGCCACGCTGCGTGCGAGCCTGTCCAGCGCGAACGTGTCCCGTACGAACGTGTCCCGCGCCGCGGGGAACCGGCCGCCGAAGGTCTTCGTAGGCCACGCCCCGGCGCTGTTGGACGACAATCCGTTGTTCCGTTCGCTGGCGGGCACGCCCGCACCGCTCGACCGCGGCGGGCCTGACCGCGGCGCGCTGGATCCCGGTCA
>NZ_CAUVXO010000011.1:0-7267 GCF_963555865.1 Protofrankia sp. Cr1 | reverse complement strand
GGACGATGGGGAGGTCGCCGAACCGTTGGCGCTCGTCGGGGTTCCCCTCGATCTGCATCCCGCCGCCGTTGGCGTCCGCTTGTCCCCGCTGCCAGGACGCAACCTGGCGGTTCTCGGACCGCTGCGGCGTGAGGCCGTCGGCGTGCTGCACGCGGCCGTCACGAGCCTGGCAGCCCAGGCCGGGCCGGACGGGCTGGGGGTCGACATCGTCGCCGTCACCGGCGAGATGGCCCCGGTCGCCGACATCCTGGCCGAGCGGGTCCGGGCCTTCGGCCAGGCTGCCGAGGTTCATCCGCCGGCCGCCCTGCGCCGCGTGCTGGCGCAGACCAGTGACGCGGTGCGGGCCAGGGAGGAGTCGGCACTGGCGGTGGGGACGGGCCCGCAGCACGGGCCGGCCCAGCCGCTACGGCTGCTCGTCCTGTTCGCCGCCGATGCGGGGCGCGGGGTCCTTGAGGCCAAGGACCCGGTCAGTCGTCGCTCCGGCCTGGATGATCTGCGTTTCGTGACCCGCCGGGGCCCGGTTCAGCGGGTGCACCTGCTCGGCTGGTGGCGCGGCCCAGGTCGCCTGCTCGATGACCTTGGTCCCACGCATCGGGACGACGTCGGGGCATGGATCGCGGTCGGCGTTCCCGGCAATGATCTGTTCAGTCTCGCCGGAAACCGGTCGGTCACGGCGGTGACAAGCGCCAACCGGGCAGTCCTGTTCGACCGCAACGGTCAGGCGGAAGCACGCACGATCATCCCGTTCGCGCCGTTGCAGCGGCGGGTGGACGCACGATGACCGGGCCGGTCATGGGAGTTGACCACAACGGTCACGGCAACCCGCGGTCGACCTCCGATGGAACCCACGGTTACCGGGCGTTGGTTGGTATGCCCGACCAATTGGGTAGATCTCTCCCTGTGCCCGACGGTGAGCCCGATCGTGACGGCGGCGACCTGCGTGATCCCCGTGATCCCGATCTCGACGATCCGAGGATCGCGATCGCGCAGTATCGGGCGCTGCTCGCCGAGCTTGACCAGGCTCGCACGAAAGTGGCGGACCGGGTACTGGCCGGCCGGGAACGGCGCGCTGCGCTGGCGCGCACGCACCGGGAGTCCGCCGATGCCATCCGTTCCAGAGTCGACGAAGTGTGGCGGACGGTGGCCGAACCCCTCGCCCATCACGGCATCAGTGACCTCGACCAGCTTCGCCCCGCTCCGGTGACGGAATCCGATCATGACGATGTGGCTGCGGTGGCCCTGCGCAAACGTACGGACCGCTCAGCCGTTCGGGCCACGCACCGTCGCGGTGCTGGCAGCGGGCGCGGGCGGTCCACCGGCACGGCGCTGGAGCGCACGGCCCGCTCGGGGCGGCCCGCCGTGGGAGCCGATGATCCCGTCGAATTCGACCCGGCCGCAGCGCCGGCCCGCGCTCACGAACTGTGTCTCACCGCGATGGGGCACGCCGCCGAGCTGCGGGCGATCACACGGGCGGGCCCGACGACGTCCGCAGCGATGATCATCGGGTTGGCCTGTCTGCTGGTAGCCGGCACGGTCACCGCGCTGCGGGTGTTCCTCGGCGTCGAGGCGCTCGCGTCCCTGGCCGGTGGCGCGCTGGTCGCCGGCGTGTGCGTGGTGGTCCTCACCGACGCGAGCCGCATCGAGGTGGCCCGGGCAGCGTTGCTCGGAGCGGGTACAGCCGGCGCCGCGGTGCTGGCGACCGCCCGGGTCGCGCCCCTGAACCCACCTGGCTTGATCGCTTCCCTGGTGGCGGTTGTGCTGGCCGTCCGCTTCGGGCTCGGCATCGGAGCACCGCGAGATCCGCGAGATCCGCGGCGCACATGAACCGGCGGTTGTCCGGATCCGATCCCCGCGGCGGCGACAGAAGAAGGGCAGGATCTCTGTGACCAGCACCATCGCCGACGTCAAGTCCCAGCTTGGCGAGGCGTTCAAGCGCACTGATGAGGTCGTCGGCCAGTTGGACGGCGCGTTGACCATGATCGAAGAAGCGCAGGCGATCGTCCTGGCTGCGACCGACGGCAGCGCCCACCGGGCCGTGGAACAGCTGACGAGCGCCCTGATGGAAACCCGCGAGCGCATCCAGGAGTCGCTGGCAGCTCTGGGATCCGCTGTCCAGGAGGTCCGGGACTACAGCGACGGACTTTGAAGTGCCCTCATGGGGCCATTAGAGTATTGATATAAATCAACTAGTTGTGAGAAATAGCACAAATTTTCGCGACCGATGGCCCGCGTTCGGTTGTCAGCGTGTCGCGGATGAAGATCTGGGTAACAATTCCGCGGGTTGTCCGCGACGCGATGCATCCTTTAGCCGGCCTTACTAAAGTCCGAGTTGTCCAGTCGGTCGCCGACGGTATGATCATGGTTTCTTTCGTGCCACCGTCGGCCCGACTAGGACAAGCCGGGCCGACGGTGGCGCGATCACGGCTCCTGCCGCGCCGTCGGCGGCCCGGGAAAGTACCAACGCATGGCAGTTCACGGGTCCGGCATCCGTCCGGCGCCGCTGCCACGCGACTGAGGAGGCCGCACCACCGTGCCGGTAAGCAGAATGCTCGACCTTCCGCTTGTACTTCTGTCCAACCGCGGCCCGGTGAGCTTCGACCGTGACGCTTCGGGACGAACGGTCACCCGAGGGGCGGGGGGCCTCGTTTCAGCGCTGTCGGGCCTCGCCGAGCACCTCGACGACGCCGTCTGGGTCTGCGGGGCGGCGACCGCGGAGGACACCGTGGTCGCAGGCGAAGCGCTGGGCGGTTCGATCGTCGTCCAGACCTCGCCGGCGCCGCATGTGGTCGAAGGAGACGCCGACGGTCCCACCATCCGGGTCCACCTGGTCGTCACCGACCCCGCGGCCTATGCAGATTTCTACAGTGTCTGGTCGAACCCGATCCTGTGGTTCATCCAGCACGGACTGTACGGTCGGGCGCTCTCGCCCATCATCACCCAGGCCGAGCATGACGCGTTCGAGCACGGCTACGCCGCGGTCAACCGGGCATACGCGGACGCCGTCGCCGACGAAGTCCGCGCCCGCGGTGGCAAGGCCCTCGTTCTGCTGCAGGATTACCATTTTTACCTGGTTGCCGAACGGGTCCGGGAACTGTGCCCGGACGTCGTGCTCACCCACTTCGTCCACATCCCGTGGCCAAGCCCGGACGAGTGGCGCGTGCTGCCCGCCGGCATCCGGGAGCGGCTGCTGCGCGGGCTGCTGGGCAGTGACGTCGTCGGCTTTCACACCCGGCGTTACGCCCGTCACTTCGTCCTGTGCGCACAGGAACTGCTCGGCCTGGACGTCGACCTCGACAACCTGCTGGTCACAGTCGGCGATCGGACGGTCCGGGCCCGGTACTACCCGATCTCGGTGGACCCGGCCGCGCTCGATGCGATCCTGGGCACCGAAGAGGTCGCCGCGCATGTCGCCATGCTGCGGTACGCCTTCCTCGACGGGGACCGCCAGCTCATCCTGCGGGTGGACCGCACCGATCCGAGCAAGAACGTCGTGCGCGGCTTCCTCGCGTTCGGCACGCTGCTCGACCAACATCCGGAGCTGGTCGGAAAGGTCAGTTTCCTCGCGCTGCTCCAGCCGAGCCGCACGGACGTGCCCGAGTACGCCGACTACATCGCATTGATCGGCGCGGTTGTCGCCGAGATCAACGCCCGGCACACCAAAGACGGGCAGCAGCCCATCGACCTGCGGATGGCCGAGGACTTCCCACTTGCGGTGGCCGCCTACTCGATCTGTGATGTGATTATGGTCAACGCCATCGCGGACGGGATGAACCTCGTGACCAAGGAGGTCGCCGTGGTCAACCGCCGCGGCGGCGTGCTGGCGCTGTCGGAGAACGCCGGCGCCCACGAGGAGCTCGGCGAGTACTCGGTGACGCTGCATCCCTTTGACGTGCAACAGATGGCCGACGCCCTGTACGAGGCCCTGACCATGCCGGTGGAGGAACGCCACCGGCGTCTGGCCGCGGCTGCCGATCAGGTGCGCACCCATGATGTGGGACGGTGGCTCAGCGAACAGCTGGACGACCTCGCGCGGCTCGCCGGCTACTCGTAAACCCCTCGTAACCCTGCTTAACCTGCTGAGCCCGACTGAACCCGGCTGGAGCCGTCCACCTCGGCAGGTTTCCACCGCGCCTCGCGGGTAGTGTCAGCGTCGGCAGAGTTTCGTGGACGACATAAGGGGAGCGGACGTGGCGGGTTCGGGCGGTCACCACAAGGCGAACACGGGTTCGTGGGCCGCGGTATTTCTGATCATCGCGGCTTTCTCGATCGGGACCTTCGCGCTCGTGCTCCACTCCGTTCCCCTGTGGATCGTGACCGGCGTGGCGCTGGTCGCCGGCATGATCACCGCGGTCGCCTCCGGCATCATGGAACAGGCTTACTGACCCGACCCCGCCGTCCGGTCGTCAGCGGCTGGACGCGCTCGTCAGCGAGCGCGGGGTGACAAACGACACCAGGCGGGTCGTACTGGGTCCGAGTTCCGCCCAGCGACCCACGGCGAGGTCCTCCACCGCAAGCGCGGCCGTGGGAAAGGTCGGAATGCGGGGACGCTCGCCGACCGGCAGCAGACCGGCCGCCAGCGCCTGCATACCGGGGTTGTGGCCCACCAGCAGGACGGTGGGAACGCCGTCATCCAGCTCCCGGAGACGGTCGAGGAGATCGGCGACATCGGCGAGATAGAGCCTGTCCTCGGTCAGTACCGGGACGTCAGGCGGAAGTGCCCCGGCAATGTGCTCAACGGTCTGGCGGGTGCGGCGTGCGGATGAACACAGCACCAGGTCGGGGATGAGCTGATCAGCGCGCAAATGCTCCGCGATGAGCTCGCACGCGGCCCGGCCGCGAGGCGACAGCGGCCGCTCGGCGTCCGGGGTCGAGCTGTCGGCCCAGTCCGACTTGCCGTGACGCAACAGCAGGAGACGACGCGGCGGCCTCACCACGCAACCTGCGTGGACGTGGCGGACAACCGGACGCCGTGACCAGGCGCGGAACACCCTGACACGAAGCTCCTCCTCGGACGGCAACGACACGCAGCCTGCCCATCCCGGCCCGGGGCGTCAATGGTTCCTTTCCGCACCGTCGAGGTAGGCGGCCGGATCCGGCAGATTAAGGAAGTCCCGCGGCCGGCTGGCTCGTTGGCCCCGGTGTGGCGTCGACCACGAGCCGGCGGACGCCACACCGGGGGCAACGAGGATGTCGCCGACGGAAGTGATAAGATCAGCTCGTAGCGTAGGTGGACAGTAGGAGGCGATCGGCATAGGCCAGCGCGTCGTCCGCGGTCAGCCGGCCGCGCGGCACGATTGAATTACGTTGATCTGACGTAAGCCCACCCCACACGCCGTGTTCCTCCTGACGGAACAGCGCTGTGGCCAGGCAGGCCCGTCGTACCGGACAGCTCGCGCAGATCTTACGGGCTCGGATTTCGGCAGCGGCGCGGGCCTTGGTGTTACGCCCGTCCGGTGGGAAGAAGGCATCGGGATCCCCGTCCCGACATGCCGCGTCCTGGCGCCAGTATGCGGGCCAGCCGGGGCCGTAGGGCTGTGGCGGGAGGTCTCGTCCGGGCAGGACCGGTACCCCGGCGCTCATGGCCTTGCGCCGATCATGGTTGCATCCGTGCGCAACGTGGACAGGGAGTTGGGAACGGCATCGCTACCGGAGGGTAGCGAACGCGGCTGACTGGGCATACCGTCTCCTGCTGGACATCGCTTGTGGCGGACATAACAGGGACGAGCACCACGTAGATGTGTTGTGACGCACATCTACTCTGCTCGGGTGGGACGACGACTCGGGTGGGACGACGACTGTTACGAAAAGACGACGGCACGGTTCACCGGCGTGGAGTGCACCGCATCGCTGGCGCCATGTACACCGGAAACGAACCTGTCTCGTCTCGTTAACCGAGGAACGTAGACGGCTCTCGACCGGATAGCAAGGGTTCCGGAACGGTCACGTCCGCGGTTTGTGTCACAGGTCGCATCGTGATGTCGCCGGTCGCCGCGCGGTCGCAGATGTGAAACTCGCAGTATGCGATGTAGTACATCTTGTGAATGCCCGGCCCGCCTTGTGGGCGGCGAACCGGGCATTTTGGATATTCCGTGGTCAGCCGATGGCGAGTGCGGTGATCGCAGTGATCACAAGCGTGAGTAGGATCACAACGATGATCGCCGGATCGAAATAGGGACGAATACCTTCATACCCGCCCGATACGGTAGTTATCTGTCCAGATCAGCTGATACTGGACGTATGTGCCGGGGCGACGAGAAATGATCATCTGTCCACCGCCGGCATACAGGCCGTCGTGATACGCCTGCCCCTGATCGTCCAAAAAGAAGATCACATCACCTGGGCGGACGTCGGCCCGGCTGACCGGAGGTAGCGCATCGAACTGCTCGTAGGTCGTGCGAGGCACCGATACGCCCAGTTGCGTGTAGACGTACTGGATCAGACCTGAGCAGTCGAAGTCGTTCGGGCCGGCACCGCCATAGCGATAGGGCTTTCCGATCTGCTGTGCGGCAACCGCGACCGCTGCCGTACCCAGTGAACCCGAGCCGCCGGTCGGCTCCGGCGGCTGCGCCGTTGACGTGCCGAAGAGCGCGCCCCAGGTCAACGGGCCGACAATCCCGTCGGTCACCAGACCGGCGCCAGCCTGGAAACTCCGGACGGCGCTCTCGGTCCGCGGTCCGAATTCTCCGTCCGCGGCGATCCCCAACCGGCTCTGGACCTGCGCAACCGTCTCCCCGCGGCTTCCTCGGCTCAACAGTTGGCCCGGGTACTCCAGCGCCGCCGCTTGGACGGTACTGGACGGCGAAAATTGCGAACTGTACCAGAGTGCGTCGGTCAAAGACGGTGCGATATTCACCGACGGGGTGATAGTCACCGCTGGTCCGACATGCGTGGTTGGCTCGCTCGCGGTGGCCGGACACGGCGCAAGAGCCACCGCGACGGCAACAGCACAGGAGACCGCGGTGACCGTCGGTGAGACTGCGCGGCTTGAGATGGACATTGCCATCGCCCCTCTGCCGCCGTCCGGGCAGTGCACCCGGGTCCCGTCCGCGTGCGTGTCGCCGGCACGGGGATGCGGACGGGCCTCGGCGGTCATCCCCGTTACTCACCGTGACAGTGAGCACCCTTACGCTAAGAGACTGACGAAGAACTTTCAGTGATACTAGTTACCAAGGGTGACGGTCTCTAGCTGTAACACGATCATGGAGAGCCGGTTGCCCGATAGCGGACGCACACCACCGAGAGCGGCCAGAACGGCCGAAAGCCGGCG
>NZ_CAUVXO010000010.1:38543-39310 GCF_963555865.1 Protofrankia sp. Cr1 | reverse complement strand
TCGCGGACTGCGATCAACCGGCGTCGGCCCCTGCCACGCCGACCGGGCACGACTGGCCGGTGCCACTCAACCCGCAGTAGCCGTTGGGGACCTTGTGCAGGTACTGCTGGTGGTACTCCTCAGCGAAGTAGAACGGACCGGCCGGGGCGATCTCGGTGGTGATCGGGCCGAAACCGGCCTTGTCCAGGACTGCCTGGAAGGCGTCCCGGCTACGCTGCGCCGCAGCACCCTGCTCGTCGGAGAACGTGTAGATCGCCGAACGGTACTGGGTGCCGACGTCGTTACCCTGGCGCATCCCCTGGGTCGGGTCGTGCGCCTCCCAGAAGACCTTCAGCAGGTCCTCGAAGCTCACCACCGCCGGGTCGAACACGACCGCAACAGCCTCGGTGTGCCCGGTCAGGCCTGAACACGTCTCCTCGTACGTCGGGTTCGGGGTGCTTCCGCCCGCGTACCCGACCGCGGTCGAGTACACCCCGGGGATCTGCCAGAACGTCCGCTCCGCACCCCAGAAACAGCCGAGCCCGAACACCGCGGTCGCGAAACCCGTGGGGACGGGACCCCGCAACGGTGTGCCGAGGACCGCGTGCCGATCCGGTATCGCAAAAGACGCTTCCGCACGGCCGGGCAGTGCCTGCGCGGCCGTGGGCAGCGTCGGCTTGTGGCGAGCGAAGAGCATGTCGAGCACCTCCGGGACCCCTGAAAGCCTGTCCATGTCGTCAACCACGGCCGTCCCCGGTACGTTCCCCGACTACCGCGGTTGACGACTT
>NZ_CAUVXO010000010.1:21648-38123 GCF_963555865.1 Protofrankia sp. Cr1 | reverse complement strand
GGGTGACATGCGCGAACAGCGGATGCCCCTTGAGGGTCTCGATCACGGAGGCAACTCCGTCATGCCGACCAACCCGCAAGTTGTCACGCTGAGCGACGTCATGCGTGAGGACCACCCGCGATCCCTGGCCCAACCTCGACAGCACGGTAAGCAGCACCCCGCGCTCGAGCGACTGCGCTTCGTCCACGATGACGAACGCGTCGTGCAGCGACCGGCCACGGATGTGGGTGAGCGGGAGCACCTCCAGCATCCCGCGATCGGCGATCTCTTCGATGACGTCCTGGGAGACCAGCGCGCCGAGGGTGTCGAAGACGGCCTGTGCCCAAGGCGCCATCTTCTCGTTCTCGCTGCCCGGCAGATAGCCGAGGTCCTGACCGCCGACGGCGTACAACGGCCGGAACACCACGACCCGACGATGCAGCCGCCGTTCCATCACCGCCTCGAGCCCTGCGCACAGCGCCAGCGCGGACTTTCCGGTACCGGCCCGCCCACCGAGAGAGATGATCCCGATGTCGGGATCGAGGAGTAGATCCAGCGCGACGCGTTGCTCCGCGGAGCGTCCGTGCAGGCCGAAGGCCTCCCGGTCACCCCGGACGAGGCGCACCTTCTTGTCCGGGGTGACCCGTCCAAGAGCCGACGCACTGCCGCCGGAAGCGGTGAGGACCAGACCGGTGTGGCAGGGCAGCCCGGTCGCCTCGGTGATCTCAACAGTCTCCCGAGCGTAGAGCCGATCAAGATCCTCCTGGGAGACTGCGAGCTCGGCCATGCCGCTCCAGCCCGAATCCACCGGACTCTGCGCCCGGTACTCCTCGGCGGCAAGCCCCACCGCGGACGCCTTCACGCGCAGCGGCAGATCTTTCGTGACGAGAACAACGTCGTTGCCCTCCCGAGCCAGGTTGAGCGCGACAGCCAGAATGCGCGAGTCATTGTCATCCACCCGAAACCCCGGTGGGAGCACCGAGGGGTCGCTGTGGTTTAGTTCAACCCGCAGGGTTCCACCGTCGTCCAACGGCAACGGTTGATCCAGCCGACCATGGCGGATTCGGAGGTCGTCAAGGAGACGAAGGGCTTCACGGGCGAACCAACCCAGTTCCGGGTGGTGCCGCTTACCTTCCAGCTCCCCTACGACAACCAGAGGAAGCACAACATTGTGCTCCGCAAAGCGCAGCAGCGCACCAGGATCGGACAAGAGCACGCTTGTGTCGACGACATGCGTTCGTGGCACACGCCCACCCGCTTACTCGGAGGAAGTCCGGGACAGGGCCCCACAGGAGGCCGGGTCCCGGCCTCCTGACGTTGTCGCGAATGCGGCACCGAGGGGCCTCCCGAGTGGTCCAGCCCAGCGCCGGACCACAACTTGAGCCAACTGGATCCATCCCGACGGATCGCCGTTCGGTAACGTCCGTCAGTGGAACCCAGGCTCACACGTTAGCTCCCCCGCCTGGAAAGCGCGACCATCTTCGCACAACACGCTCGGCAACAGTCACCGGCCATAAGGTGATGGCGCACGAAACCGCCTGCGCCCCAGACAGAACAGGTTGATCGTCTAATCCGATCGAACGGTCTTGGACAACGATGTGGTCCGCTGTTCAGATGACGGCCACCACCACAGCGGACGGCGGGTGGCAGATCGCGGGTGCGTCGCCGCCGCGACCCGAACGTACGTCGCCGCCGCCGTCGCGACCAGAACGACGACGGTCGGACCTGCGTCCGTGGTACATACCGGACACTGATCCGACCGTCATCCGCCGCATGTAGCATGACCGCCGAGACGATCATTCATGATCATAAAAAGTAGTCACGAAGGTGGCGGTGCCCACGGCGTGGCAATGGCCACCACGACATCCTGTCAAAGAGCTGCGCAGCCGGCCCGCGGCCCGTCGTCAGTCCTTGAGTCGGGCGACCAATGCCTCCTGTTCGGCCCACAGCTCGACCGGCAGCCCGTCCCCAAAGGTCTGATAGTGATCGGGGATCAGCTCCGCCTCCCGCTTCCAGACCTCGGTGTCGAGGGTGAGCAGCTCGGCGAGCTCCTCCGGCGCGACGTCTAGCCCCTCGGTGGGCAGGGCCTGCGCCGTGGGCAGGACGCCCAGCGGTGTCTCCACCCCGTCCGCCTGCCCTTCGAGCCGCCCGACGATCCAGGCCAGAACCCGGCTGTTCTCGCCATAGCCCGGCCACATGAACCGGCCCTGCGCGTTCTTCCGGAACCAGTTGACATAGTAGATCCGCGGTAGCTTCGCCTGGTCGGCCTTGCGACCCATCGCCAACCAGTGCGCGAAGTAGTCGGCCATGTTGTAGCCACAGAACGGCAGCATCGCGAACGGGTCGCGCCGCAGCTTACCGATCGCTCCGGCCTGCGCCGCGGTCGTCTCGGACGCCACGATCGAACCGAAGAACACCCCGCGCTGCCACGTCGGCGCCTCGGTCACCAGCGGGACCGCGGTCGCCCGACGTCCACCGAACAGGATGGCCGAGATCGGGACACCCTTCGGGTCCTCCCACTCCGCCGCGATCGTCGGGCACTGGCTGGCGGGCACCGTGAAGCGGGCGTTGGGGTGAGCGGCCGGTTCGGTGGCCTCCGGCGTCCAGTCGCGACCCAACCAGTCGATGAGGTGCGCGGGCTTGTCCCTGGTCAGCCCCTCCCACCAGACGTCACCGTCGTCGGTGCGGGCGACGTTGGTGAAGACCGTGTTGCCCCACAGCGTCTCGATGGCGTTCGGGTTGGTATCGACGCCTGTGCCCGGTGCCACGCCGAAGAAGCCAGCCTCAGGGTTCACCGCGTACAGCCGGCCGTCATCCCCGAAGCGCATCCAGGCGATGTCGTCACCGACAGTCTCCGCCTTCCAGCCCGGCAACGTCGGAATGATCATCGCGAGGTTGGTCTTGCCGCAGGCCGACGGGAAGGCCGCCGCGACGAAGTGGACCTTGCCCGCCGGTGAGGTCAACTTGAGAATCAGCATGTGCTCGGCCAGCCAGCCCTCATCGCGGGCCATTACCGAGGCAATCCGCAGTGCATAGCACTTCTTGCCCAACAGGGCGTTCCCGCCGTAACCGGACCCGAACGACCAGATCTCCCGGGTCTCGGGGAAATGCGTGATGTACTTCGTCGAGTTGCACGGCCACGGGACATCAGCCTGACCCGGCTCGAGCGGCGCGCCCAGAGAATGCACGCATGGGACGAAGAATCCGTCCACGCCCAGCTGTTCGAGGGCGGGGGTTCCCATTCGGGTCATCGTCCGCATCGACGCGACAACATACGGCGAGTCAGTAATTTCAACGCCAAGAGCGGAAATCCGCGAGCCTAGCGGGCCCATACAGAAGGGCACGACATACATCGTGCGCCCGCGCATACTGCCCGCAAACAGGACATGCAGCTTCGCCCTCATCTCAGCCGGATCGAGCCAGTTGTTGGTCGGCCCGGCGTCCGCGCGGTCACGCGAGCAGATGTATGTGCGGTCCTCAACCCTGGCAACGTCTGTGGGATCGGAAGCCGCGAAAAAACTACCTGGCCGCTTCTCGTCGTCCAGCGGCACAAAAGTACCCTTGTCGACCAGCAACCGCGCGAGTTCCGCGTACTCCGCATCAGAGCCGTCACACCATTGGATGCGCTCCGGTCGGGTGAGTTCGGCGATCTCGCGCACCCAGGCAATCAGCCCGGTATGCCTGGTCGGGGCAGCGTCCAGCCCCGGAATCTGCGCCGCGGTCGTCACAGCTCCCACCTCCGCTTGAGTTGAGCCCACCACGGCCTCGCCGTGCCGCCACACGTCCCCGCCATGACAGACCCACTCGTGCCCGGGATCGTGGAACGCGGAACGCATGCGTAGTGAACCCGCAACAACGTGCCGACACCCCACCGTCCACTACATAGCGGGTCCACCACGGCTCGGGTGATTCGAGGCCGGGTACAGGATCTTTTGACTCTACCGTGGGAGCTTCTGACAGTCGCGCGGTCGAACTGCCCCACAGCGAGGTAGATCCGTCACGCTCCGGAACTGAACGCGGTGCGCGACATTGGCGGTGGGTAGTAAGGAGAGTGGTCGCAAGATACGGTAACCAGGTGACCACAACGGCACCCGGACACGACTTCGGCAACCATCCCCACAACCTGGTGCGACCACGGATGCGTGGGTGGCTGCATGCCGGCGCGTTCCCGGTCAGTGTGGCACTCGGCGTAATCGCCGTGGCTCTGGCAAGCACGTTCCGCGCACGGCTGGCCGTCGGCATTTATGCGCTGAGCATCGCCCTTCTGTTCGGCACCAGCGCGCTTTACCACCGAAAAATGTGGTCGACGTCACGTTCCCGTTCGCTGATGAAGCGACTCGACCATTCAATGATCTTTGTTTTCATCGCCGGGACGTACACACCGCTGACCTTGCTGGCGCTGCCACCGAGGACCTCGCGGACCATACTCACGATCGTCTGGAGCGGCGCAGCGGTCGGGATCGGACTGCGGATGCTCTGGCTGCACTCGCCCCGCTTCCTGATGGTCCCGCTGTACATCGCCCTGGGCTGGGTAGCGGTCTTCGTCATACCGCAGCTGCTGCACACCGCGGGCGTGACAACGCTGGTTCTGATCGTCGTCGGCGGCGTCCTCTACAGCATCGGGGCGATCGTCTATGCGACCCGACGACCGAACCCGGCCCCGGAGACGTTCGGGTACCACGAGGTTTTCCATGCGTTCACGATCGTCGCGGCGGCGTGCCATTACATCGCCGTCATCTTCGCCATCTATGCGACATGACCGGGTAATCAGGTGATCAGGAAATTGCCGTCACCGGTCGCCGGCAGGGCAACTCCATAGCCAAGGGGACACAAACCCGGGGCGAAACCAAACCACGAGGCTTGTCCGGGGACGCCGTCGCAACAATCGACGGCACCCCCGGACGCGCCGGTGAAAATTACCCGCTGCCGGATGTCGGCCGGATTCTCACAGTTCAGGCCCGTCGGCGCGAACCTGCTCGACCTTCGCCATGGCCTCCCGCAGGCGGGCGAGCCACGGCTGGGCATTCTCACCGACGAGGCGGACGCACCACGCGAGCGCGTCGCTGCGGCTGCGCGCGACGCCCGAGTCGACCAGAGTGTCAAGAACATGACGTTCTGGTTGCCGAAGCCTGGTCATTACCGGAACGGACAGAGTGGTGAACAACTCGGTCGTGCCGCCGGCCGTCACCCCCCACGCGACCTTGCGCAGATAACGCTCCTCCGCCTCTTGGGCGATCGCGATCCGGGCGTCCCTGGTCTGCTCGCGGAACCGCCGGATCCGACCGGACTCGGCGGCGGCCGCTGCGGCCTGATCGTCGGACTCCACCTCTGGAGCGGCAACCGTGCCCACGACAATGATCTCATCTCGATCCACCGTCACCGTGACCGGGTGGGTGAACCACTCATCGGGCAGTCGCCCCGTGAACCATGCCTGCGCATCGTCTGCGGAGGGCGCCTGCTCGCGCTCGCCCCACCGCCCGTGGCCGCGCCCGCGCGATCCTGCCATCCCGTGCCTCCTCGCCACCTGCTCTCGATGTGGGCTCCCGTACATCATGAACCTCCCGATTGATTACACACTTACAGGTAATACACATGCAACGGCAGTCAGACATCAGACATTCCACGGTGGCGCTGGGGCGAGCGTGACGCCCAGTTGCTCACGCACGGCGTCGGCCGTGGTCGCGGGCCGCTCACACACGAAGTCTCGACACACGTAGACCCCGGCGGAGCCCCGTCCGCGCGTCAACGGTCCGGACGTCACCACGACCGCACCCGGCGCGGTGGCGAGCCGGGCCAGTCGTTCCAGATCCGGCCGGTCAACGACGGCCACCTCGGCCGGTCCGGCAAGCGATGCCTCGGCGACCGCACCGGCCCAGCCGGCAAAGGACGCGCTGAGGCCGAGCATCGGGGTGAGAACCTCCAGCGCCCGGTCGGACGCTTCGCGATGGTCGCGTGAACCTGTCAGCGCCGCATAGGTCAGCAGCGCGCCGGCGACCGCAGCCTGACCGGACGGCGTCGGCGAGTCCGCGGGGTCCCGCGGCCGGCGCAACAGCCGCTCGGCGTCATCGGCGGTGTCGTGGAAGCCACCGTCAGGCGCAGCGAAGTGCGCACGCACGACCTCGAGCAGGTCGCCCGCCCACGCCAGCCATCGCTCGTCGCCGGTGACCTGATGCAGGACGAGCAGGCCCTCGGCGACGTCCCCGTAGTCCTCCAGCACCCCGGCGTTCGTTCCGACCCGGCCGTGCCGACTGGTCCGCCGCAGCCGACCGTCCACCCAGTGGACGTCGAACAGCAGCGTGGCCGCCTCGATCGCCGCGGTCACCCAGGCCGGCTCCGCCAGCAGCGCGCCGGCCTCGGCCAGCGCGGCGATCGCCAGACCGTTCCAGGCGGCGACAATCTTGTCGTCACGGCCCGGCTGGGGCCGGCGCGCCCGGGCCGCCGCGAGTCGGGCCCGCACCCGGTCGAACCTCGAATGATCATCCGCGTCCACGGCCAGCGCAAGAACGGACGCCCCGTGCTCGAACGTCCCTGCCACGGTGACGCCGAACAGATCCGCGGCCCAGCCGCCGTCCTGCGGGCCGAGGATGTCGACAAGCTCACCCGGCGTCCAGACATAGGTGGCACCCTCCACGCCGTGCGCACCGGGGCACCCTCCACACCGTGCGCACGGTCGACTCCCTGACCGGCGGGCAGGACGGTGTCGGCGTCCAGGGCGGAGGCGAACCCGCCTTGCGCGGTCCGCAGATCACTCAGCAGAAACGATGCGGTCTCCCGGGTGACCCGCTGCGCCAGGGCCGATCCGGTCGCCCGCCACAGATGCAGATACACCCGCAACAGCTGGGCGTTGTCGTAGAGCATCTTCTCGAAGTGCGGGACGGTCCAGGTGGCGTCCACGCTGTAGCGGGCGAAGCCGCCCGCAAGCTGGTCGTAGATCCCGCCGCGAGCCATCCGCTCGCACGTGGACACGACCATACGCAGACTCGCGCCGTCCCCGGTGCGCGCCGAGTGCCGCAGCAACATCTCCAACAGCGCGGACGGCGGAAACTTCGGTGCCGTCCCGAAACCGCCGTTGGCCTGGTCGAACGTGCGCCCGGCCTGTTCGACCGCGGCCGCCAGGAGCTCGGCCGTGAGCGTCGCCGGCGGCCCGCCTGCGGCGTCGGCCGCTGCGGAGATCTGGCGCACGATGTCCGCGCCGGACGCGGTCACCTCGTCCCGGCGCGTCCGCCAGGCGCTTGCCACCGCCTCCAGCAGCTGGCGGAACGATCCCATCCCCGCTCTCGGCGTCGGCGGGAAGTAGGTACCGGCGTAAAACGGCTCGCCCGCCGGGGTGAGGAAGACGGTCATCGGCCAACCGCCGTGGCCGGTGAGGGCGACGGTGACGTCCATGTAGACGGCGTCGACATCCGGCCGCTCCTCGCGGTCAACCTTGATGTTGACAAAGTGCTCGTTCATGACCGCCGCGGTGGTGGCATCCTCGAACGACTCGTGCGCCATGACATGACACCAGTGGCACGCCGCGTATCCCACGGACAGCAGGACCGGTACACCACGCTCGGTGGCCTCGGTGAACGCGTCCGCGCCCCACGGCCACCAGTCGACCGGGTTGTCCGCGTGCTGGAGCAGGTACGGTGAGGTCTGGTCGGCAAGACGGTTCGGCATGTGGCCAGCATTCCCGTTGCCGGGGAAGTTTGGCCGGCTCCCAGACATTGAACCCTTTGTGGTGTATGCCCACCGGATGCTGTTCCGTGACGCCCGCAGCCTGCTCTCGCGGTCGCAGTCGCCGTTGCGGTCGCTGTTGCGGTCGCCGTTGCGGTCGCCGTTGCGGTGGCCCACGCCGCACGCCGGGCGGGACCTGCTCCGCCAGGCATGGCATACGGCACCATTAGCGATGATCTACATCGCCATCCTGGCGGTCACGTCGGCCGTCCTCGCGGTCGCCTACGCGCTCGACCCGGAGCTGCATCGCCACATCCTGGTGACCAGGTCTACCAACCTCAGCGGGCTGCGGACCCGTCCGCTCTACGTCCTGATGGCCAGCGCCTTCTGGCTGGAGAGCTTCACCTTCTTGCGGTCGGCCGCCGCGGTTGCCGCAGTCCTCGGCCCGCTGGAGCGGGCGATCGGCTCCGGACCGGCACTCGGGGTCTTCGCGGCCGGCCACGTCGGAGCAAGTCTGATCGTCGCCGGTGGGCTGGCGGCGGGTCGAGCCGTACAGCTCGTCGACGATCGGGTCAGCGATACCATTGACGTCGGCACCAGTTACGGCATGATCGCCTGTGGGACGGTGCTCGCCGCCACGCTGCCGCCGGGCTGGCGGTGGCCGCTGACCGGTGGCCTGGCTGCCGGGCTCACTCTGGACATGGCGCGTGAACCCGACTTCACCGCCGCCGGCCACCTCGTCGCGGCGGCGCTGGGCCTGCTCTGCTCCCGCCATCTCGCCCACCGCTCAGCCCTTGTCTCCAGGCGCCGGATAGGCTCGAAACAACGATCGACACCCTCCGCGTGAGCCTTTCATCGGCACCGCCGTCCTGATCAACGGTATCCCGCGGGGTCCGCGGGATGGGTCGGATCGAAACGATCTGAGGATGATGAGGCATGACCAGCAGTTCCGAGCACACCGGTAATGCGAGCACCGCAGCAGGCACCCACGGCACGACACCAGCCAAGATCCCCCCCCTGGTGTCGGATCTGCCATTCCGTTACGGTGCACATCTGGCGGGTGACATCGAGCGCCGCTGGCAACAGACCTGGTCCGAGCGGGGCACCTTCAACGCGCCCAATCCGCATGGTCCGCTGTCGGACGGCTTCGATCAGGTCGCCGGGCGTCCGGTGTTCTTCGTCATGGACATGTTCCCCTACCCATCCGGCAGCGGCCTACATGTCGGTCATCCGCTCGGCTACATCGGCACCGACGTGTTCGCCCGTTACCTGCGGATGACCGGCTACCACGTGCTCCACCCGTTCGGCTACGACGCCTTCGGCCTCCCGGCCGAGCAGTACGCCATCAACACCGGCCAGCACCCCCGGGTCACCACCGAGGCCAACATCGACAACATGCGGCGCCAGCTGGGACGCTTGGGGCTTGGCCACGACACCCGTCGGGAGGTGGCCACCACCGATGTCGAGTACTACCGGTGGACACAATGGATCTTCTTGAAGATCTTCAATAGCTGGTACGACGACGAGGCGGGCCGCGCGCGGCCGATCAGCGAACTGATCGCCGACTTCGAGGCCGGCACCCGGGCACCACGCGGGGACGCAAACCCACACAACCGGCCGTGGTCGGCTCTGCGCACGACTGAGCGTCGACAGATCGTGGCCGGGTACCGGCTGGCGTTCATCTCCGAGCAACTGGTCAACTGGTGTCCGGGCCTGGGCACGGTGCTCGCGAATGAAGAGGTCACCGCCGAAGGACGCAGCGACGTCGGTAACTACCCGGTCTTTCGCCGCCCACTGCGCCAGTGGATGATGCGGATCACCAGCTACGCAGACCGTCTGATCGCAGACCTCGACCTGGTCGACTGGCCGGATTCGATCAAGCAGATGCAGCGCAACTGGATCGGACCGAGCGACGGCGCCACGGTCGAGTTCACCGCCGTTGGCTCAGACATCCGTATCGAGGTTTTCACAACCCGTCCGGACACCCTGGCCGGCGCGACCTTCATGGTCCTGGCACCCGAACATCCTCTCGTCGACACACTGACCGCACAGGCATGGCCGCAGGGAACCCCGATTGCGTGGACGTTCGCCGACGGGATTGACCGCGAAGCGGGCCCGGGCACCGGTGCCAGCGGCAACAGGCCGGCTCCGGAGTGGACGCCGCGAGCGGCGGTGAACGCCTACCGGGAATACGCAGCGCACCTTGGTGATCGTCAGCGCGGCACCGACGAGATCCCACGCACCGGCGTGTTCACCGGCTCCTATGTCACCAATCCGGTTACCGGCGACCCCATGGCGGTCTTCCTCGCCGACTACGTCCTGATGGGCTACGGAACCGGTGCGATCATGGCCGTTCCCGCGCATGACCAGCGCGACTTCTCCTTCGCCCGCACACTCGGCCTGCCGATCCCAGCCGTGTTGGCGCCGGACGAGGACTGGCGGGCCGAACACAACGTGCCCGCGGGTGCCGCGCCGAACACCTGGCCGGTTGCCTTCGCCGGGGACGGCGAGTACCTGCCGGCGACGGGTGTCGGGCCGCCCCTGGTCGGGCTGTCGAAGCCGGACGCGATCAAGTCGACGATCCGTTGGTTGGAGGACGTCGGTGCGGGCCGCGCGGCCCGCTCATACCGCCTGCGGGACTGGCTGTTCTCCCGGCAGCGTTACTGGGGCGAACCCTTCCCCATCGTGTTCGACGATGACGGCCTTCCGGTCGCGCTCAGTGATGATCTCCTGCCCGTCACCCTGCCGGAGATGACCGACTTCCGGCCGAGCGCCATGGCCGATGACGACGTCAACGACCCGGTCCCCCCACTGGCCCGGGTAGCCGACTGGGCCACTGTCACCCTCGATCTGGGTGAGGGGCCGAAAACATACCGACGCGAGACCAACACCATGCCGCAATGGGCCGGCTCATGCTGGTACTACCTGCGTTATCTCGACCCGACGAACAGCGAACGCTTCGTCGATCCAGAGGTCGAGCGTTACTGGATGCACACGCCGGACGGCCCACCCGGCGACGGGGGTGTGGGGCTCTATGTCGGCGGTGTCGAGCACGCCGTCCTGCACCTGCTGTATGCGCGGTTCTGGCACAAGGTCCTTTACGATCTCGGGTTGGTGTCCACCAGGGAACCGTTCAAGAAACTGTTCAATCAGGGCTATATCCAAGCGGACGCGTTCACCGATGGCCGCGGCATGTACGTACCCGCCGCCGAGGTCGTCCGCACAGCAGAGGGCACACTGCGCTACAACGGTGAGCCGGTGAACCGACGCTCCGGGAAGATGGGCAAAAGCCTGAAGAACAGCGTCAGCCCGGACGAGATATATGACAGCTTCGGCGCTGACACCCTGCGGGTCTACGAGATGGCGATGGGGCCGCTGGACGCCGACCGGCCGTGGCACACCGACGACATCGTCGGCTCCCACCGTTTTCTGCAGCGACTGTGGCGCAACATCATCGACGAGGCGACCGGCGGGGCGGTCGTCTCCGATGTCACACCGGACGCGGAGGCCACCCGGATGCTGCACCGCACGATCCTCGCGGTCCGGGCCGACTACACCGATCTGCGCTTCAACACCGCCGTCGCCCGCCTCATCGAGCTGACAAATTTCGTCAGCAAGCGGTACGGCGCTTCCGGCGGACTGCCCCGTGAACTCGCCGAGGCGCTGGTCCTCATGGTCGCCCCCCTGGCTCCGCACATCGCCGAGGAGTTGTGGGCGCGACTGGGCCACGATGTCTCGCTGGCGATGCATCCCTTCCCCGAGGCGGACGACTCGCTCGCCGTCGATCCCACGGTGACCCTGCCGGTGCAGGTCAACGGCAAGGTGCGGTTCACCGTGGATGTCCCGGTGGACGCCGACGAACAGGCGGTGCGAGACCTTGTGGCCGGCCACGACGAGTACGCGCGCCACACTGCCGACCGGACCGTGAAACGAATGATCGTGATTCCCGGCCGGATCGTCAACATCGCCCTGAACTGACCGCCGTCCCGGCTTCATGGCCACAGCTGCCACGATCACCGTCGGTCACGGCGACAGGCGCCGATGACGGTCGCGTCGCGCCGCGAGCCTCGCAGCGGCGTCGCGGACCGCGACGCCTGCAAGACAGTGCGCGACAGCACCGGCGAGCCCGGCGAGCCCGGCGGTCGTGCCGACGCCGGCCGGACCGCGCGCGACGACGACGTCGACCGCGCCCAGCCGGTACAGGTCACCGGCGGTGATCCGTAGCTCGCGCGCCATCTCGGCGGCATGGTCAACAGTACGGTGCATGATTGTCGATGCACCCTCGGGTGGCAGCGGAGCCAACCAGGCGTCCTCGGCCGCCACCACGGCGTCCGCCGGCAGCAGGGCCAGCGCGGCACCGCCCGCGCCCTGTCCGAGCAGCACGCTCACCGTCGGCACCGGTGTGCTCAACAGTGCCGCCAGGCAGTGCGCGATCGCCGCGGCCAGGCCGCTGCGTTCGGCCTCCTCCGAGAGTTCCGCTCCCGGCGTGTCGATTACAGTCACTATGGGTAGACGAAGATCGGCAGCCCGTTGCACCGCGTGTTGCGCCGCGTGCAGGGCGCGCACCCCGATGGGCTGATGGCGCTGGGCCTCACGGTCCTGCCCGATGACAACGCATGGAATGCCACGCAGCAGAGCGAGCGCCGTGACCATCGGCGTGCCGGGCACATCCGGGCCCTGGCCCAGCTCGGACGCGCCGAGAAGGGTGAGATCGCTGGTCGAGGCAGCCAGAAACTCGCGTAATCCGGGGCGGTCAGGCGCGCGGGTCGCCAGCACCGACGCCCACGGATCCCCCGTATGATCCGGCTCACCACGCTCGACCAGCTCGACGCCGGCCGGTTGGGCTCCCGCACCACTCTCCGCGGTCGTCGGGCCGCGGTCCACCGCCACGACGCGCAGCACCCGCTGGACGGCTTCCCGCAGGTCAGCGGGGGCGACAACGGCGTCCACCACACCGGCCCGGCGCAGCGCCCGCGGGCTCTGCGCGTCACGCGCAAGCGCCGCGCCCGTGAGCGCCTCAACCACCCGAGGACCGAGGAACCCGACCAATGCACCGGGTTCGGCAAAGGTGACATGGCCAAGCGATGCCCATGACGCCAGCACTCCGCCGGTCGTGGGGTGGCGCAGGTAGACGAGGTAGGGCAGGCTGGCCGCCCGGTGCCCGGCAATGGCAGCACTGATCGTCAGCATCTGCAGGAACGCGGGGGTCCCCTCCTGTATCCGGGTGCCGCCGCTCGCGGGCAACGCGAGCAGCACCCGTTTCTCGGCGGTGGCCCGTTCGATCGCGGCCGTGGCACGCCTTGCCGCGGCCCGGCCCACGCTGCCGCCGAGAAAGTCGTACTCGCTGGCCACCACAGCGACCCGGTGGCCAGCCACCCGGCCCGCACCGGTCCGGATCGACTCGTCCCTACCGCTACGTGCGGCGGCCCGCGACAGATCCCGACCATAGGCGGCGCTCACCGTCGGCTGCTCCGGAGCGCCATCCCAACAGGTCCAGCTACCGGCATCCAGCAGCAGGTCGAGCAACTCGGCACAATTCGGATGTTTCACAGTCAGGGCCAGTCCCCCATCAGGTGTCAGCCCTACCGGACCGCGCCGCTCCCTAAATTCGGTGGCGGCGGCGCGCGGATCGGCGACCATGGTGCAGTGACATTTCCACCATCTCAGGTCCGCCCGGGCTTCATACTGCGCGAATCCGACCTGACCTGGCGCTTCTCCCGGTCGAGCGGGCCTGGCGGGCAGGGGGTGAACACGTCGGACAGCCGGGTCGAGGTATCCTTTGACGTTCGCCGTTCGCCGTCGCTTCCCGAACGGCTACGCGAGCGGACACTGACGCGGCTGGAAGGTCGATTGGTCGACGGCGTCCTCACCGTCACCTCCAGCGAACACCGATCGCAACTACGTAATCGTGAGGCTGCCCTCGCCCGGCTGACGGCAACCCTGCGCACCGCGAGCGAACCCCCACCACGGGCGCGGCGCCCGACCCGTCCATCCGCCGGAGCCGTACAGCGGCGCATCACCGGCAAAAAGCAGCGGGCGCGGGTCTTGCGTCAGCGCCGCGCCGACCCCGATGATTGATCATCGCTGCTGTCGCCCCGCTCGTTGATCCACGCCCCTGTTGCCGGACGCCCTTTGGGAACGATGTGAATCTGGTGCTGTGGCAGGAGCATCAGATTCACATCGTTACGAGCGCCCGGCTGCGTCCTGGACCGGGATGTCGCTACCGGAGCCATGGCCGTTGCCGGAGCCATGACCGTCGGGCTGTCCACCTCGATCTGCCGTATGCTTCCCAAAGCGTCCGCTGGCGACGTTGCCACGCAGCCGAACAAGGCTGCGCGACATCATCGTGAAGAGGCCGACAGCCGCCAGGCCCAGCAGCAGGACCACGAGAAACCCGCCAGTGCCCGCGCTGACCTCAAGTGCAAGAGTCTGTCCCGCAAAAGTCACGCCTCAACCCTACGTCGCAATCCGGCTGGAGCCCTGTGCCGGCGGGCTCCAGCCGGATGACTGACAAGGTCGAGGAGCCGCCGCGTACCCGGAGGCGTACGCAAGGCGACGAGAAACGCGGTCAGGCGTCGGCTGGAGCCCGCCGATCAGAGGTCGAACTCGTGGGGGTCCAGCCCCACCGCATAGCATGCCTCCCGAACAACCTGCTGCTCGGACTTGTCGAAGTGACCGTCAGCACCGCCGATGACGATGCCTATCTGGATCACCGCCCGTGCTTCGGCGGGCTTCTTCTTGGTCTTGCCGATGTCCTGGATCACACTGACCTTGCCGAAGTCGAAGTCGGTCGTCAGCTTGGTGCAGTAGTCGTTGAACTTCTGCTGTAGCTGGTCAGCCGGAAAGTTCTGCAATACCTCGTTCGACCCGATGAGCGCGGCGACCTTACGGCGCTCGTCCGGGTCGATGCTGCCGTCGGCGGCTGCGACCAGCGCGCACATGGCCATGCTCGCGTCCCTGAAGGCACCACTTTTAAGATCGTTTTTCTTGGCGTTCAGCTGTTGCTGCATGGTCGTCGTGGTGGTGCGCAGACGATCCCAGATCGCCATGACGTGTTCCTCTCATCCTTGCCAAATGGGCCGTGCGTTCGCATGTGCGGGCCTGGATGCCGCATTGAGACAGCATCCTGTCACCAGCAACGACCGATGGCTCGTGGCCGTGCCCGGACCCCGGGTCATTTCCCGACAATCAGGACAATCAGGGCGATCGGCGGATCCCGTTGAAGAGGTCGCTCTCGGGCAGCGTCCCCACTTCGATCAGCGATCGGGCGAGTTGGTAGTCCTCAGTGGGCCACACCTCACGCTGGATCTTCAGCGGGATGCGGAACCACGGCCCGTTCGGGTCCACCTGGGTGGCATGGGCCAGCAACGCACGGTCGCGGGTCTCGAAGAAGTCCCCGCACGAAACTCTGGTCGTGATCCGCCCGGCGTCACCCGCGCGGTCGACCCACTTCGCCAGATACTCGACATAGGGCGATTCACGCCCACTCGCGAGCATGGCGTCATGCAGGGCGAGCATCCGCGCCTTGTGGAACGTCTGGTGATAATAGAGCTTGAGTGGCTGCCATGGTGACAGACCGACTTCGCGTCCTACCTCTAGGTAACGCTCCGCGTCACCCGCAGCCTCGAACGCCTCGATCGTGACCGTGTGGTTCATGATGTGATCAGGATGTGGATATCCACCGTTTTCATCATAGGTGAGCACCACCTGCGGCCGGAACTCCCGCATCAGTCGGATCAACGGTCTGGCCGCGTCAGCCAGCGGCATGAGCGCGAAGCATCCTTCCGGCAGCGGCGGCGGCGGATCACCTTCGGGCAGACCGGAGTCATGAAAACCCAGCCAGACCTGCCGGACTCCCAGAATGCGACGTGCTTCCTCCATCTCGGCCCGCCGCAGTTGCGGCAGGCGGGCGTGGACGTCCGGTCTGTCCAGATCGGGGTTCAGTACGGTGCCCGCCTCACCACCGGTGCAGGTCACCACAAGTACGTCAACGCCCTCGTGGACGTAGCGTGCCATGCTTGCCGCACCCTTGCTGGACTCATCGTCGGGGTGGGCGTGAACTGCCATGAGTCGCAGGCCATCCCCACTGGTCGCCTCGGACATGCCACCATTGTCCCCGATGCCTCCGGTGACTTCGTCCAGACAGACACGACGCGCCGCCCTGCCGGGACGGTCGCGCGTGCTCGGCTTCCCCCTGCGCTGGCTCGACATCCCGTGGCTCGGTGGGATCAGGGTGGCACCCTGGTTCCTGCTGGCGACAGTCCTCATCATCGTGGTCGCGGCGGTCGGCGCCGGGTGGGTCCAGGGCCATCCGGACCGGCTGGACTATGCCACCCGCGCCTTCCGGATCAACGGGACGCAGGCGCAGCTGACGTTCGATGTGGAAAAGTCACCCAACGCCGTGGCACAATGCACTGTCCGCGCACGCTCCCGGGATGACCAGGTCGTCGGCCGGCGTACCGACATCGTTGTCGGTCCGACTACAGACGGCCGACGGGTCACGACCGTAAAGGTCACACTGACCACATCACGGGAGGCAAACGTGGTCGAAGTCGAGGACTGTCAGATCACCCGCCCCGGCTGACAAGCGGGCGGGGTCCTGGCACGCAACCAGGGCGCGGGTCGTGTCCTGGTTCGTCGCCTACGGCAAGCAGGGACGCTTGCCTGCGCGCGGTTGCTCCGACTCAGACTGCCGACTGTTAAGCTGGGCGTTTGCCCCTGTCCCCGCCATCACTTCCAACCCCCGCCCACCGCCCTTGACTCCAACAATTTCCACCATCGGCCGCCCTTCACGGCGAAATAACCCAACAAAGGCCCCGCGAGAGTCCCACCGAGATATA
>NZ_CAUVXO010000010.1:12644-21224 GCF_963555865.1 Protofrankia sp. Cr1 | reverse complement strand
GGAGCGTGACGCGTGTCGCAGCAGACGTGGCTGACCCAGGAGGCGTACGACCGGCTCCGCGGGGAGCTCGACCACCTCACCGGGACCGGTCGTGTCGAGATCGCCAACAAGATCGAAGCTGCTCGCGAGGAGGGTGACCTCAAGGAGAACGGCGGCTACCACGCAGCCAAGGAAGAACAGGGCAAGATGGAGTCCCGCATCCGACAGCTCACCGACCTGCTGCGTGACGCGCGAGTCGGCGAGGCGCCGCAGTTCAACGGCGCTGCGGGTCCGGGCACCGTGGTCGAGGTCCGCTTCCCCGACGACGACGACACCGAGAAGTTCCTGATCGGATCCCGCGAGGACCACAGCACACCGCTTGAGGTGTATTCGGCACAGTCACCACTGGGTGGAGCGGTCGCCGGCCACAAGGCCGGTGACACCGTGACCTACACCCTGCCCAACGGCCGCCCGGCCCGGGTTGCGATCGTCTCGGTGGAGCCGTACCACCGCTGATCTCCTCAGCGCGACCGGCCCGGACCCGCAGCCCGGGCCGGCATACCGCAGCCGGGGTAACCGACTTCCCGAGACCTCCGGCGGCGCACAAAACATCATCGCGCCGCCTCCGGTCAGTGCCCACCCCAAGACCTCCGGCGGCGCACAAAACATCATCGCGCCGCCTCCGGTCGGGGCAACTTCCCTGCGCCCGAGACCCCGGGGACGTACCGTCAACTAGTGCTCGATCTGTCAGGGGCCCAGGCCCCGCAGTCCCCTGAACCGACAACGCTCGGTGTCCTGCGTGGCTCAGGACACCGGCACCGGTCCGTACGCACTGAACTGCGCAACAACACCCTCGCCCGGATGGCGGGTGGCGAGAACCGGTTTCCCGGCATCGTCGGCTTCGACGACACCGTGCTCCCCCAGGTCGAGCGTGCCCTGCTCGCCGGGCACGACATCGTCTTCCTCGGGGAACGCGGGCAGGGCAAGACCCGCCTGATCCGCACCCTGGTGGGCCTGTTGGACGAGTGGACACCGGTGGTCTCCGGCTGCGAGATCAATGATCACCCTTTCACCCCGGTGTGCACCCGGTGCCGGCTGTTGGTCACCGAGTTCGGTGACGACACCCCGGTTTCGTGGAAGCACCGCTTCGAACGGTTCGGCGAGAAACTGGCCACGCCGGACACCAGCGTCGGCGATCTGATCGGCGACGTCGACCCGGTCAAGGTCGCACAGGGCCGCACTCTGGGTGACCCGGAGACCGTCCACTACGGTCTGATACCACGTACCAACCGCGGCATCTTCAGCGTGAACGAACTTCCCGACCTGGCCGAACGGATCCAGGTATCGCTCCTGAACGTGCTGGAGGAACGCGACATCCAGGTCCGGGGCTACGTCCTGCGGCTCCCGCTCGACCTGTTTCTCGTCGCTTCGGCGAATCCCGAGGACTACACCAACCGGGGCCGGATCATCACACCTCTCAAGGACCGCTTCGGCGCCGAGGTCCGCACCCACTACCCGCTGCGCCTCGACGACGAACTGGCCCTGATCCGCCAAGAGGCGGCGCTGAACTGGCGGGAGTCGCCGCTGGGCCTTCCCGCCGTCCCCGACCACCTGCTGGAGGTGGTCGCGCGCTTCACCCGGCTGGTGCGCGACGCCCCGCAGGTCGATCGGCGCTCCGGCGTGTCGGCCCGGCTGTCGGTGGCCGCCGTCGAGACCGTGGCCGCCTCGGCGGTGCGCCGGGCGGCGCTGGCCGGCGAAGACGTTCCGACGGCCCGGGTCGTCGATCTCTCAGCGATCGTGCCGGCGGTACGCGGCAAGGTCGAGTTCGACCAGCTGGAGGAGGGGCGGGAGGACGAGATCCTCGCGCACCTGCTGCGGCGGGCTATCGCCGAGACCTTTCGCGCCCGACTCGCCGGCACCGACCTGAGCGGTCTGCAACGGCGTTTCGAGGTGGACGGCCCGGTTGAGACCGGTGATCTCGTCCCGGCCACGGAGTTGCTTCGGCGGGTCGGCCCGGTGCCGGGGCTCGCCGCGATCCTCATCAGGCTCGGCATTGACGGTGCGGAGTCGCCGGGGCTCGCCGCGGCCGGGCTTGAACTGGCCATGGAGGGTCTGCACCTCAACCGGCGGCTCGCCAAGGAGGAACTGCCGGGCCGGACGGTGTACGGCGGATGAGCGCCGGGACCGGGCCGGCGGGATTCCGGTACGGCCCATGGGACGGGGGCCCGGACCCCCTGGCATACCCGTTCGACGTGGCGGGCGCGCTGGACGAGATGTCCGAGCACATCCTTGATGGCCGAACCCCGCGCGAGGCTCTGGACGCGTTGCTGCGCCGAGGCACACCCAACCGCCGTGGCCTGGAGGATCTGCGCCGCCAGGTGGAGCGCCGGCGGCGCGAGGCCCGCGCGCGCGGGCGTCTGGACGGCACTCTGGAGCAGGTCCGTGAGCTTCTGGACGAGGCGGTGGGGCAGGAGCGGGCCGCGCTGTTCCCGGACCCCTCCGACGATGCCCGCCTGCGCGAAGCCGAACTCGACGCCGTGCCGGGCGACCCGGCCCGGGCCGTGAGCGCGCTGGCCGACTACGAGTGGCGTTCGCCCCTTGCGCGCGAGACGTTCGCAAAGATCTCCGACCTGCTCCGCCGCGAGGTGCTCGACACGCAGTTCCGCGGCATGAAACAGGCGTTGGAGAACAGCACGCCCGCGGCCATGGCCCGAGTGGCAGACATGCTGAACGCGCTCAACAGCATGCTGGAGGCGGATGCCCGCGGCGAGCACACCGACGCCGCGTTCGAGAACTTCATGCGCTCGTTCGGTGACTTCTTCCCGGACAATCCGCGCTCGCTGGACGAGCTGGTGGATTCGTTGGCGCGGCGCGCCGCGGCTGCTGCGCGGCTGATGGCGGGCCTGTCCCCGCAGCAACGTCAGGAACTGGCCGATCTGATGACCGCCGCCATGGCTGACATGGGCCTGGCGGCCGAGCTGTCCCGGCTGCGCGATGCGCTCCGGGCCGCCCGCCCGGACCTCGGCTGGGGCCAGCCCGCGCGCGGCCGGGTGCGGGACCCGATGACCGGCGAGCGCCCCCTCGGGCTGGGGGAGGCCACCAGCGCGCTGGAGGAGCTGGCTGAGCTCGACGAACTGGCTGCCGCGCTGTCCCAGGACTACGCCGGGGCGTCCCTGGAGGACATCGATCCGGACGCGGTCGCGCGAGCGCTGGGTCGAGATGCCGTCGACGACCTGCGTACCCTCCAGCAGATCGAAAAGGAGCTGGAACGCCAGGGTTTCCTGACCCGCAACGCCGGCAACCTGGAGCTGACCCCGCGGGCGGTCCGCCGCATCGGGCAGACCGCGCTGACTCGCATCTTCCACCGGTTGGACGCCCACGGACGCGGTGATCACGATGTCGCCGACGCCGGCGCGGCCGGCGAGCTCACCGGGACATCCCGGCGGTGGTGCTTCGGTGACGCCCAGCCCCTCGACGTCGTCCGCACTGTCCGCAACGCGGTTCTACGGGCGGGGCCGGCCGGCCCGGACGGAGCGGTGCGCCTGGATGTCGCCGACTTCGAAGTCGCCGAGACCGAACGCCGGACCTCGGCCGTGGTGTGCCTGTTGGTCGATCTCTCCTATTCCATGGCGCTGCGGGGGACCTGGGGGGTGGCGAAATCGACAGCGCTCGCGCTGCACACCCTGATCAGCACGAAGTTCCCGCAGGACACGATCCATCTGGTCGGTTTCTCCGACTACGCCCGGCTGCTGCGCCCGGTGGAGCTCGCCGGGCTGGACTCCGAAGTGGTACAGGGCACGAACCTCCAGCACGCACTGATGATCGCGGGTCGGCTGGTGTCGAAACATCCGGATTCCGAACCGATCGTACTGGTGGTCACCGACGGTGAGCCGACCGCGCACCTGATGCGTAACGGCACGCCCGCCTTCTCCTGGCCGCCCACTCCGGAGACCCTCGAGCTGACCCTGGCCGAGGTGGACCGACTGACCCGCCGTGGGGCGACAATCAACGTGTTCATGCTTGACAACGAGCCACGGCTGGTGCAGTTCGTCGATGAGGTCGCGCGGCGCAACGGCGGTCGGATGCTGTCCCCCGATCCGGGGGCGCTGGGTCAATATGTCGTCCGGGACTACCTACGCGCACGTAGCGGACGACGTTCCCGCTGATCCCGAACGTGCGACATCCGAGGGTGCGCCAGGAGTGGCCGACACGTGGTCGGACCCGGCGGTCGGCACGAACACCGACTGCCGGCCGTGCCCGGCCCTCTTCGCCCGCAACATGGCAAGATCGGCATTGCGGACGGCAACCTCAGGATGGCCCTCGGCCGGTTCCGCCACGGCGATACCGACGGTCGCGTCAACACTGACCAACGTCGCGCCGACGGACATGGGCTGGCGGATCGCGGCAAGCAAGCGGTCTGCGACCCCGCGGGCCTGCGGGCCGTCCACATCGCGCAGGACGACGGCAAACTCGTCGCCACCGAGGCGGTAGACCACGTCCTGCGCCCCACTCACCCTGGCCAGGCGTGCTCCGATGATCCGCAACACCTCGTCGCCGACGTCATGGCCGTACGTGTCGTTCAGTGGCTTGAACCGATCAAGATCAATAAGCAGTACCGCGAACGTCGATACCGCCCCGTCCTCGGTGATGCCATGAAGGCGCCGAACAAACGCAGCCCGGTTCGGCAGGCCGGTGAGAGCGTCATGGCGGCCCTGGTGGCGCAACTGGTCCTGGCGCTCCCGGCGTTCGCCGATCTCATGGCAGGTCAGCAGGATGCCGGCCACCTCCGGCTGGCCGCGCAGATCGCTTGCCTCGATGTCGAACCAGCGGTAGCCGCGGTCGAGCGCATGCAGCCGAATATCGCGGACCGCGGCGGCGCCCACCTCCGCGGCGAGCCGCAGGAACTCCGCCAGGGTGGCTGCATCGTCGGGATGGGCCGCGTCGGGCAGGTGCCGGCCGACGTAGCACCGGGCCCGGTGACCGAGCAGTACCTCGACAGCGGAGCTGACAAAGGTGATGCGGCCATCCGCGCCGGTGGCGATCACGAGATCGTGGGCGTTGTGGAGCAGTGCCTGTAGCCGTCCTTCGTCGCGACGCAGCGCCGATTCCCGCCGACCGTGGCGGACGGTGAGCCCGGCGACCGCAGTGGTGACCAGGGCGAGCAGGGCGAGCAGGCTTAGGTCGCGACTCCACCGGCCGGATCTGATGTCCCCGTAGAAGGCCGAAACCGATTGTTGCTCCGCGCCATGACGTACCTGTGTCTGCAGCCACACGCTGATCGCGGCCATCGCGAGCAGGACAACGCCGCCGACCAGCGGTGCGATCAGCCGGCCCGACCGGTACCGGCGGGCACGACCCGTGGGCACGCAACGCTCGGGTCGTCCGGATGCGGAGAAATGCCCACCGACCGCACCGACCGCGGGTTGACGTGGCGCCGGCGGATACACCTCGCCGGCAAGGTCGGTGACGGGGATACGAGGACGACTGGCAAGAGGCTGGGCGCCGGCGACCGCCACGACGAAGCGGCCTTTCCCGGTCCGCTTGGCCTCGTACATAGCCTGGTCCGCGACGCCGAGGAAATGGTCGGGCGTTTCGAGCGACAGCGTCGAGGTCGCGATGCCGATGCTGACGTCAACCTGAACGATCGATGTCCCGACGGTGATCGGTGCGCGTATCGATTCGATGACACGGTCGGCGACCGCACCCGCCGATACCTCGTCCGCGCCCGCGAGCAGGATCGCGAACTCGTCGCCGCCGAGCCGGGCCGCCAGGTCCCCATCGCGCAGCGTCTGGACGAGACGGGCCGCGACGACCCGCAGAACCGCGTCACCGGCATCGTGGCCAAGACCGTCGTTGACCGGCTTGAAGTGGTCGAGGTCGATGAACAGCAGCGCGAACGACGACCCACCGCAACGGGCGGTACCGACGGCCGCTGCCAACGCGCTCATGAAGAGCGTCCGGTTGGGAATACCCGTCAGTGCATCGTGTGACGCCTGGTAACCCAGCCGCTCCTGCAGGTCCTTGCGCTCGCCCGTCTCGTGACAGGTGACCAGCACACCGGCCAACTCGGGATGGTCGGTGACATCACGTGCTTCCAGGTCGAACCAACGCCCGGCACCCGAGGCAGGGATCAATCGTACGTCGAAAGCGGTGCCGCCGCCGGGCTCGGCGAGTAACCGCTGGATCCGGCCCACGTCGTCAGCATGGGCGAAGTCGGTGAGCGCGCAGCCGAGCCAGGAGGTGGTGTCATAGCCGAGCAGGTCCCTAACAGCCGGGCTGACAAAAGTCATCACCCGATCCGCACCGACGACGACGATGATATCCCGGACGCCGCCGAGCATGGTGCGCAGTCGGGCCCGACCCCGCTTGGCCGACCGCTCCCGGCGCAGCCCGAACGCGGCCAGGCCGCCCAGGCAGCTGGTAAGGACAACCAGCAGGATCAGGTCATGGCGGCGCTGGCGGGCCCGGAGATCGGCGAACATGCGTGCTGTGGGCTGCTGGAAAATCGTCGTATAACCGGTCGTTTGCTGGCGCGCCACGAGAGTGGTGAGCTGCGCCGCGCCACGGCCTGACGTCCACACCCGGACCGCGCCCGGAATCAGATCCGCAAGGCGCGCCGGTTCAACCAGCCGTCGGCCCCGCAACGCCTGGTCCCAGGATGCGAACGCGACGCCCGAGGCATCAAGATTGCCGAACCCGCCAGGAACACCGCCGAACGAGGCACGCTTCTCCTCACGCTGCCGGGACACAGCCTCGTCGGCGACCTGCACCACCACCGCCCACGGGCGACCGGTGCCCACCGGTGCGACCGTGGCCCGAACGATCTGATCGTCCAGGACGAATACCGGCGACATGGCCGACCGTCCAGCCAGTGCGGCCGACCAGGCCTCACCAAGATCAGATACGGATATCCGACGCGCCGCTGGAACGGTGGCCACCGGCCTACCAACCGGGTCGACGAGGGCGACGACCAGGCTGGGGTCTCCAGCGGGCGTTCGTTGCAGCTGCCGCAGCAGTCGGGCGTCGGCGTCCGGCTGGTCCGGAATGAACGGCGTGCTCTCCACGGCCGCCCGCAGCCGTTCTGGATCGTCCACTTTTGAGGTGTTGTAGGCGATTCGCTCAACAAGGCTGGACCGGTCGGAAAGGCGCTCCCGCTCTGCCTCCCGCAGGCCGGTCTTCCCGGCCGCCACGGCCACCGACGCGAGTGCGACAACCATCGCCAGCCCGCCGGCCAGCGGGGCGAACCGTCGTAGTTGCCCTCGTTCGACCGCACTTCCGGCGAGGCCGGGCTGTCCGCCGAACCAGGCACGACGGTTGCCAAAAACCGGACCAGTTCGAATGACCCTTACCCCTCGTGACAGCCAGCCGTAATAACGGTCAGTCGTGACAACACAAGAAGTGTGCGAACGAGAAGAAGGAATCTGATCGAACACTTACTTATACGTGATGGTACCGTGCCAACCCGTCACGCTCCTAGCGAGCACCCTGTTACCAACCCGGGCGGTGACACAGGGCACAAAGGCGACCATCGCCGAAACCGGCCCATCCCCATGCCCGGGCCCTACGCCCTGGGCCTACGCGCTGGCCCTACGCCCTGGCCCTACGCCTGGCCCTACGCGATGGGCATCCTGCGCGCAGTGGTGGCCACTTCGCCTCGGTGGGCCACGTCGTCGAGCTTGTCCAGCAGGCGCTCCCAGACCTGGCGCGGGAGGTCGTGGCCCATTCCGTCGATCTCCAGCAACTCGGCGAACGGGACGGCGGCCGCGGTATGGCGACCACCGGCGACCGGAATGAGCGGATCGGCCGTACCGTGCACGACCAGGGTGGGAATCGTCAGCTGGCGCAGGGCCGCCGTCCGGTCGTCGGCCGCCAGGGCGGCAAGCAACTGCCGCGCGGTCCCGTGCGGGTCGTACCTGCGGTCCCACGCCATCCCAGCCCGCCGACGCGCCCACTCGCGGTCGTGCGGGAACTCACCCGGCCCGATGATGTTGTATGCCTGCTCGGCCCCGTCTATGTACGCCTCGCGGCTCGCGGCCACCGGGCGCAGCAATGCGGCAGCCGCCTCCGGGGTCGGCCGGGTCTCCTCATAGTTGCCCGGGGTCGAGGAGACCGACGTCAGGCTGCGTACCCGATCGGGAAAGTGCAGCGCAAGCGTCTGGGCGATCATGCCACCCAGAGAGCTCCCCAGGACGTGCGCGGACTCCCAGCCCAGAGCGTCCATCAGACCGATGGCATCAGCCGCCATGTCCAGGAGAGTGTAGGCAGCGGCGTCGGCATCCCCGGAGAGCGCGGCCGTGAGGTCCGGCTGGCCAAGATGATCAAAGTGGGTGGAAAGCCCGACGTCCCGGTTGTCGTAGACGACGACCCGGAAACCTCTGCGCACCATCGCGCGGAGAAGATCAGGATGCCAGCCGACAAGCTGCTGGCCCAGCCCGCTGACGATGAGGAGCGGCAGGCCGCTGGGGTCACCGTGCAGCTCGTACGCGATTTCGATGCCATTGGCCTGAACCGTGCCCATAGACGGAAGGTAGCGAGCAGGCGCCGCTGACGCTCGCAATCCATCGAACTTCCGCCGAAGATCACCCATACACACGCAATCGC
>NZ_CAUVXO010000010.1:0-12121 GCF_963555865.1 Protofrankia sp. Cr1 | reverse complement strand
CCCCCACTGGTGCCCATCGCCCCACCCGTGCACGCTCGACTACCTTAAGTCGAAAACCTGATGCTCAAAGTGACATTCGCGAGGGCGGGTACGGGTGGTCTTCCCTACGATCGAGTTCGCGGCGTTCTTCGCCGTGGTCATGGCAGGCTCCTGGAGCCTGATGCCCCGCCCGCACCTGTGGAAACCCTTCATCCTGGGCACCTCCTACTTCTTCTACGGATATGCTGACAAACGGTTCGTCGCGCTCCTACTCGCCTCGACCGCCCTCAATCAGGCGGCCGCGCTCGCCCTTGCCCGGTGGCGGGACCGGCGCATCCTCATCGCGGCGATCAGCTGCGATCTGGGCCTGCTGGGCTGGTTCAAGTACTACGGATTCTTTGCCCTCTCCGTCGACCGGATGCTCGACCGCATCGGACTGCCGGCGCCACTCCCGCTGCTCCAGGTCGCATTGCCGGTCGGCATCTCATTCTTCACGTTCCAGGCGATGTCATATGTCATCGACGTCCATCGCGGGACCATCCAGCCGGCGAAGACCAGCGACTTCGCCGTGTACCAGGCGTTCTTCCCACATCTCGTGGCCGGGCCGATCGTCCGGGCCAGTGAGTTCATTCCACAGCTGGCCACCCCGCGAGACCCGGACCAGGTGCCGGCCACCCGGGCGATCTTCCTGATCGTCGGCGGCCTCGTCAAGAAGATCGCGCTCGCGGACCTGCTTGCCACGCAGATCGTCGATCCGGTCTTCGACACCCCGAGCCAGCACTCGTCGCTGGAGGTACTGGTTGCCATCTACGGCTACGGCGTGCAGATCTACTGCGACTTCTCCGCCTATTCGGACATGGCCATCGGAATCGCCCTCCTGCTCGGTTTCAGCTTCCCCGACAACTTCGACCGCCCGTACACCGCGGCCAGCCTGCGCGAATTCTGGCGGCGGTGGCACATAACGCTGTCACGCTGGTTGCGGGACTATGTGTACGTACCGCTGGGAGGCAACCGGCACGGTCCTCGGCGCACCTACGTCAACCTCATGATCACAATGATCCTCGGCGGGCTGTGGCACGGAGCTGCCTGGACGTTCGTCATCTGGGGCGCTCTACACGGTGCCGGGTTGGCAGCCGAACGCCGATGGGCCCAGTCCCGCCGCCGACCCGCCGCCCCTGCTGTCATGACCGCCGCTGCTGTCATGACCGCCGCGGCGCCATGGCCGCAGGTGCCGGCGCCGCGAACACCACGGCTGGCCAGCCGCCACTCCGGGACCGACTCCCAGCCCCACCCTCCGGCAACGGTGGTCATCTCCACAGCGACCACCAGCGCGACCACCGCAGTCGCCGGCGGACCCGCCGGCGCCGCGTCCCGGCTGTATTCCGTTGCACGGCCCGTTGCGCGACTATGGTTCGGGCGCCTGGTCGTCTTCCATTTCGTCTGCGCGACCTGGGTCCTGTTCCGCTCCCCCGACGTCGAGGCCGCCATCGACATCTTCGTCCGCCTGGTGAGCGCGCCAGGACCGGCGCCGCTGGTGACCAGAGAGGTCCTGCTCGCCATCGCCACCGGCCTCCTCACCCAACTCACCCCGAAGAGCTGGCGGCTGCATGCGGCGGACGTCTTCTCCCAACTCAGCGTTTTCGGCCAAGCCGTGGTAATCGTCGGGTTCATCCTGATTGCCCACGCGATCGTCGGCCGGCAGGATGTCGCACCATTTATATACTTCCGGTTCTGAGCGCCTGTTCTGAAAACCTGGCCCAAAACAACACGGCCGCGGATGAAAGCAGCGGCCGGCACCGGCAAGGTGGCGAGGGAGAGTAGGTTCCAACCTTGTTGGGGGGCGCGATGAGCGAACAGAAACCGATTCGGGCACCGGAGACCGCCGGGAACACGCACAAGGACCCGAAAAGCCGGACGAAGCCGGACGCCGATATGGCGGCGCCCGGAATGGAACATGTCCGGCGACCGCAGACAGGTCGTACCCGCCGCCTGCCGGGATCCGCGCCGGGGGGCACCGTGTCGGCACGACAGGCGGCCAGGCTCGTCGTCACCAGCCTCAGCCTGCTACTCCTGCTCGACGCCGCCGGCATGGTCCACGCTGGCGAGGGCATGTCACCCGGGCTGACCCGCACCATCGTGCTCGGCGTGGGCCGTCCACTCCACCGGATCACCAACGCCGTCGGGCTCGACGCGATCCCCGGGCTCCTCACCTCGACGTTCGGGCATGACAGGGCCTCGGCACCATCGTCAGAACTGACCGGCACCGATCCGAGGACGCCGCCGCCGGGATTGGAGACCGGCGCCGCCAGCGCCGCCCGTGCAGATGCGGCCGACGGCAGAATCCCGACAGCCCAGCCCTCGGCGGTGTCCGCCGCGTCGCGGGCCGCAGCCCCGGAAACGTCCTCGGCACCGCCATCCGACCCGGCCGGCGTCGCGGCTGCCCCGCGCCGGCCCGACACTGCCACGCCGCTGCGCCTCCTGGTGACCGGAGACTCGCTGAGCGACAGCATCGGGCCGTCGATGGTGAACGGGTCCCACGGCACCATCCACGCCGATACCGACACCCACGCCGGTACCGGCCTGGTGCGTCCGGATTTCTTCGACTGGGCGGCCCAGGCCCGCGCGCAGGTCACCAAGGGCGATCCAGAGGCGATTGTGGTCGCCGTCGGTGGCAACGACGCACAGGGAATCACGCTGCCGGACGGCAGCACCCTCGCGACCGGGTCACCCCAATGGTTGGCCGAGTATCGCCGCCGCGCCATCGTCGTCATGCAGATCTGGTCTTCGGGGGGCAGCCGCCGCGTCTACTGGATGAGTCTGCCCCCCGCCCGCGAACCGAGGCTCAACAACTACTACCACCAGATCTCCGAAGCCGCCGCAGATGCCGCCCGAAGGGTTCCCGGAGTCCGCTTCGTCAACGTCAGCGACCGGCTGTCGAACAACGGGTCTTACAGCAGTTACCTCACCGACGACAGGGGACAGACAGTACTCGCCCGCTCCACTGATGGTGTTCACCTGACGCTTGATGGTGCCGCCATCGTCGCCGATATCTTCGTAAAGGAGATCAACGCCGACTGGCACATGATATCCTGAGACATCTTCCTGGGACGGCTACCTCCACCCGGAAGGCCCGATTATGGTGAATTTACGTCCTTGTTTCAGGGTCGGCGCCCCTCAAGGTCCAGGCGAGCAGCCCGGACGGCCGACCGAGCGCGCTCTGCGATATCACGTCGGCGATCCGAGCAACCGTTGACAACATGACCACGGGTATCGGCGAGCAGCGTCTCAACCAGGTCGGTGGCCAACACGACGATCTGGTCCGCAAGCGCATGGTCGGCCAGACTCGGCGGCCTGACACCGGCCGGCGCGCCAGAGCCCGCTTGATGACCGAGGTCGGCGAGTTCGGCGGCAAGCGCGCGCACCCGATCAGCACGGGTACCCACAGAGGCAGACCGCTGCCGCCAGGAACCCGGCGTCCACCCCTGGATCCGATCGTGCAATCGTCGTACCTCACTGACCAGATCCCCGGCGAACATGAGTTCCACATCGGTCACGGACGAAGGTTATCCCGTGACAGCCGTGGCGGGTCTTGCCGTTGTCCGGCTGGTGGTGCACGCTCCATCCATGGTTCGTTGACCAGTGCGTACTGGAGGCGTCAATGTCGCAACAACGCTCCGAAGAGACCCACCACAGCCTTATCGAACGAATTCCGAGAATCACCGGACATGAGGTCGGCCACTGGCTGGGATGCCTCGACCGCGGGCCGGGCCTGCTTCGTTTCTCCGAGCGCGTGAACTGGCTCCAGGACGAACACGGTCTCCCACACTGCTATGCGGCGGCCGTCGTTCACGAAGCCGATCTACGCAGGCGGGCAATCCGCACCTGACGGCGGTCTCGCCCGAGGTCGGCCTGACACCGAGCCGGCCGAATCCCAGAGCCCACCGGTCGATTCGCACACTACCGTAAGGCCGGTTGCGCGAGAATCGACTCATGGACATCGAGGCAGCGCGGACACACATCCGCGAGAACCATCACGCCGTTCTCGCGACGTTTCGCCGGGACGGCACCCCTCAAATGTCACCGGTCACGGTCGGAGTGGACACCGACGGTGCAGTTATCATAAGCAGCAGGGAACCTGCCTACAAGGTCCGCAACCTGTACCGGGACCCGCGCGCGACTGTGTGCGTCATTCCGGATGCCTTCTACGGGCCGTGGATTCAGGTGAGTGGTCGGGCCCATATCATCTCGCTGCCGGCAGCCATGGAGACCCTCGTCTACTACTACCGCTCACTGTCGGGCGAACACCCCGACTGGGACGATTATCGTGCCGCCATGGTCCGCGACCAGCGCTGCGTGATCAGTATCGAGATCGACAGCGCCGGTCCAGACCACTCCGGCTAGGCCTGTCCGGTGGATATTTGGTCGATGCGATCGAAAATCCGTCGGACAGGCCCTAGCTTCGGAGTTTCGACAACAGACGGAGCATCTCCACGTATACCCAGACAAAGCCGACGAGCAGGCCGAAACCAGCCCGCCAGGCCTCCTCACGAGGCGCACCGCTGGCAATCGCGCGCTCGATGTAGTCGAAGTCGAGGATGAACTGGAGGCTCGCGACCACAAGCACGGCGACGCTGAACAGGATGCCGAGCGGAGAGGCGTCATTGATGACTGGAAGGTGACTACCGGACACGGCCCTGATCACCAGATCGGCCAGGCCGAGCATAATCACACCAAGCAGTGATCCATAGACGATCCGGGTCATCCGAGGGGTCGCTCGAAGCCGGCCACTGCGATACGCCACCAGCATCGCCACGAAGACGACCGCGGTTCCCAGCAACGCCTGCAGCACGATGCCGGAGTAGGCGTCTTCGAAGAACCGCGACACCGCGCCCACGAACAGACCCTCGAGCGCCGCAAAAATAACGATCAACGACGGCTTGAGCCGCTGACTGAACGAGATCACGAAGGAGAGGGCGAGCGCGGCGAACATCGCCACAAACCCGACGGCAGGTGCGGCCGGCGCGATTGCCCAGCCGGCCATCCCGGTGACGGCGGTGATGGCGAACAGCCCCATGGTGTGCATGACGACGTCGTCGACGGTCATGCCGCTCGGCGCCCGGTACAGACCGGAGAGCTGCTCCGGGGTCGGAGTGGGTGGCGCTCCGGCTCCCGACAGCGGATAGCCGCCGGCACCGTACTCGGGCACAGGCGCCGGCGCCGTGGGCCGGCCGGTGAACCCGCGCCGGCTGAACACCGGGTTCGACGAACGCATCTCGGCCATCAGGATACGACTCCTTCCACCACCCGCATCCAGCCGGGCGCATAGATCGTAGCTGCCATCGAGCTCAAGCGACCGCGGCGCAACCCGACCCGATCGACGAGCTCGTCCGAGGCAAGAGTAGAACGCTCCGCGCAGTCACCGTGTTCCACCACCCTGTCTCACCTGGCCGCGCGCCCGCGTGGTCACAGCGCGACGAGGGAGCGAACATCGGACACGACATGCGGGGACGCCGCACTCGAAGGAGGCCGGACCCGATGGCTGCGGCGCCGGAGACCGAAACCAGGTGGTGCGACCGCGTCACACCGGCAGCCCACAAGGCATTCAGATGAATAGTCTGATGGTGGATCGAGATGCCGGCCGGAATGATCCGGCCGGCATCCGACAGTCAGGTACCAGACGGTAGCCAGGTACCACGAGCACATGAATGTGCCGGTGGTCGGAGTCGAACCGACACTCGAGCTGTTTTTAGGACAGCCTCCTCTGCCTGTTGGGATACACCGGCTGGGCTACATCGGAGATGTTTCTACCACGCTACGTAGGATTTGTGAAAGAGACAACATGGAGAAAGTGTGCGGAGTGACTGAACCATCCTGTCTCATAACACATCGTGACGATCAAGACCGGTTTGCCTGCACGAAGTAAAGTGATCGTCACGCTATCCTGTAGCCCGGACCGGTAATCGCGCGGGATCAGCGGATCGTGGCGCAGCCGCCCAACCCGACGTGGGGGGTCCGGCGGTCAGAGCGCCCGACAATAGGGACGTGGATCGGGCCTGGGGCTGGGCCTGGGGCACGCACCTCGCCACACCCAGCCGGCCCCTGACCGATCAGATGGCTCGGACGGATACGCGTCACGCCCGACCCGACTCCGCTCACGGAAATGCCCGCCGTAGTCGCCTACAGCGGGCATCTGGTGCTAATCGTCTACAAGCTGCGCGCCATGGCGCGCCTTGCCGGCAGGTCACGCCACCGACGTTTCCCCGGCCGGCTTGGCCGCCCCCACCGTCCTGGTGGCCGCGGGCTTGCGGCCAGCGGCCACCGAACCGTTGGTCTCACCATGCCCGGCGCTCGTCGATGGAAGCACCGGGGTCGCGGCCGTGGAGCCCTGCCCGCCCGCTGCGGCGGACGGGTTGGCAGCCTCACGGAAACTCGCCCGGGGGTCCGCGAAGGCCCCCAGCGAGACGATCTCCCGCCGGAAGAACAGGGCGAGGGTCCAGTCCGCGAGGACCCGCGCCTTGCGGTTGAACGTCGGCACCCGGCTGAGGTGGTAGGTGCGGTGCATCAGCCACGCCGGCCACCCGCGCAGCTTCATCCCGTACACGTCGGCCACACCCTTGTGCAGGCCGAGTGACGCCACGCTGCCGGCGTACCGGTGCTCGTACGGCGCGATCGGTTCGCCACGGAGATCGGCGAGGATGTTGTTCGCCAGCACCCGGGCCTGACGAACCGCGTGTTGCGCCGACGGACTGGTCGTCGCCCCCTCACCCCTGGTGAGATCGGGAACCGCGGCGCAGTCACCGGCTGTCCACGCCTGCTCGACGCCGTCCACCTGAAGGAACGCCGTCGCCTTGATGCGACCTCGTTCGTCCAGCGGAAGGTCGGTGTTGGTGAGCAGCGGGTGTGCCTTCACCCCGGCCGTCCAGATGATGGTCTCGGCATCGAACTCCTCGCCGCTGTCGAGCACGACGTGTCCGTCGACGAGACTTTTCACGCGGGTATTGACTTTCATTTCAATGCCACGGTGCTCAAGCTGCTTCAAGGTATACAGACCCATCGCCGGCGAAACCTCGGGCAGCACCCGCCCACTCGCCTCGACCATGACCCATCGCATATCCGACGGCGACAGCTCGGGATAGAACTTGCAGGCGTCGCGTGCCATGTCCTCAAGCTCGGCGATTGCCTCGATACCCGCGAACCCGCCACCGATGAACACAAATGTCAGCGCTCGGCGTCGAAGCTGGGGATCGTTACTGGACGCGGCGGAGTCCATCCGCTCGATGACCTTGTTTCGTATGTGGATCGCCTCGGCCACGCTCTTGAAACCGATGCCCAGTTCGGCGAGGCCCGGGATCGGCAGCGTCCGCGCGACAGACCCGGGACACCCGACCAGGATGTCGTAGCGAAGTTCGTACGGTGTGCCCTGGTTCGGTGCGATGTATGCCCGTCGCTGGGCGTGGTTGATGCCGGTCACACTGCCACTGACAACCCTGCAGGCATTCAGCACACTACGTAGTGGCACAACAACATGGCGCGGTTCGAGGTTACCCGCCGCCGCTTCGGGGAGAAACGGCTGATATGTCATGTACGAGTTGGGTTCGACCACCGTCACGGTCGCCTCGCCCTGACGCAGTCGACGCTGAAGACGCAAAGCCGTGTACATACCGACGTAACCGCCGCCCACAACAAGGATGTGCGGAGGATGTCCAAAGCTCATACAAAAAAGGTACTCGCCACCACCGTGCTATGCCTCGTGATGCGCGATCAGCGGTACGGGCATCCGCGTGACATGCACCACGCGGAGATCAACATGATGGCGCCCGCGATGATCGTGGTTCCGTTATTTATCATCGACCGCCACGCCCACGCCGGCCACACCCGCCGCATTGGCGAGCACCGCGTCGAGCATCCCGGCCGTGACCCGTCCGGTGAACGTGTTCTGCTGGCTCGGGTGGTAGCAACCGAGGACAACCAAACCCCCGCCGCGCTCATCGCTGAGAACGACCCGGCTCGCGTGTCCGAATGTCGGGCGGCGCGACGGTACAGGGTAACCGGCCCGTGCCAACGCCGGCCACAGCGCCGTCCACGCAAACCCACCCAGGACAACGACGACGCGCAGCGTTGAGCGCAGGAGTTCGAGGTCCCGGACGAGCCATGATCTACAGACGTCCCGCTCGGTCGTGGTCGGCTTGTTCGCGGGCGGAGCGCAGCGGACGGCTGCCACGACGCGGGTGGCGACCAGGCGCTGACCGTCACCGGCCGACACCGACGTCGGCAGTTGCGCCAGCCCGACCCGGTACAGTGATGCGAACAGCCAGTCACCGCTGCGGTCTCCGGTGAAGATCCGTCCCGTACGGTTGCCGCCGTGCGCGGCCGGCGCCAGTCCCACGATGAGTACCCGGGCGTCGGCAGGGCCGAACGAGGGTACCGGCCGGCCCCAGTAACGCTCATCGGCGAAGGCGGCCCGCCGTTGCGCGGCGACATCCTCGCGCCAGTCGACCAGGCGGGGGCAGGCTCGGCAGACCGACATCCGGGCGTCCAGCTCGGCCGTGTCACCGGCGCCGGCGGCCAGCCGTTCCACCTCGACTGCGGTGAACGCCACCGCAGTCGTGCCCGACGCGGGATCGCCCGGCCAGCCCGAGCCGGGCACGACCGGCCGGCGATCATCGCCCGTACGATCATCGGCCATATGAACATCACTTTCGGTACCGCGGATCCCGTCCACGTCAACAAACCTAGAGCGCCCGGCAACCAACGAGTGGATCAGGGCGCTCAATCGGCCGAACCGGGAGACATCAGCCGAGCAGAGAGAAGGCGATACCGTCGAGGATGTCGTGCTCACTGGCGATCACTGCGGACGCGCCGACTCGCTCGACCAGCGTGCGCATTACCAACGCCCCCGCAACAATCACGTCGACCCGGCCGGGATGCATCACCGGGAGCGCAGCCCGCTGAGCGTGCGACATCGCCGCCAGTCGATAGGCCACAGCGGCGACGTCCGACGCGGCGGTCACCGACAGATGGATGCGGTCCGGGTCGTAACCGGGTAGATCGGCGGCGAGGGCCGCCACCGTCGTGACCGTCCCGGCCACCCCGACGAGCGTCGCGGCGGAGCGGATCGGCACCGTCTGTTCGGCCAGATCGAAAGCGGCGTGCGCGTCCGCCACCACCGCCGCGAGTTGCCCGGCGGTGGGCGGATCGTCATGCAGATGCCGTTCAGCCAGCCGCACGCACCCGATGTTCACCGATCGTGCCGCGTGCACGCCGTCGGCGTCGCCTAGAACCAGCTCGGTCGATCCGCCGCCGATGTCGGCCACCAGGAACGGCTCGGGATGCCCGTGCAGCTCGCCGGTGGCACCGGCGTAGGACAGCGCAGCCTCCTCGTCGCCGGTGATCACCTCGGGATCGATGCCCAGGATCGAGCGCACCCCCGCCACCAGCACGTCCCGGTTGCGGGCGTCCCTGGTCGCGCTGGTGGCCACCATCCGAACCTTGGCGGCACCGAGCCGGTCGATCTCCTTGGCGTAGTCACGCAGCGCCGCGAATGTCCGGTCCAGCGCGTCAGGGGCCAACTCGCCGGTCCGGTCGACCCCAGCTCCCAGTCGGACGATCTCCATGCGGCGGACCAGGGCGTGCAGGCGCGGCGTGGTCCGACCGAGCGCAGGCGTGGTGCTCGCGGCGCTGCCCGTCCCGGCGCTGCCCGTCCCGGTGCTGCCCGCCTCTTCGCTGACCGCCTCGGCGACCAGCAGCCGGATCGAATTGGTGCCGCAGTCGACCGCGGCCACGCGGGTCATGGCAGATCAGCCTCTCGTTCCGTGGTGGGGTCGGGTCCGGCGTGCACGCACGGCCCGCGGACCCCCCAGTCGGCCATGAGCTCCAGCGCCTCGTCGCCGAACGGGTTCACCCCCGAACCAGCCACCAGGCTGTGCGCGACCAGCACGTGCAGGCACTTCACCCTGGTCGGCATACCACCGGCGCCCGGTGCGCCGGGCAGCTCGCCAAGGGCGTCGCGGCGGGCCAGATAGTCCCGGTGTGCTCTGTCATATCTGCAAGCAAGATCGCCGCCGTGGATGCGGTCGGCGGCGAGCCGCTCGGTCATCTCCCGCATCAACCCGGACGCCTCCAGCCGCCCGATCGCCGACGCCGCCCGCGGGCAGGTCAGGTAATACAGCGTCGGGAACGGCGTGCCGTCCTCCAGCCTTGGCCTGGTCTCGACCACGTCCGGCAGGCCGCAGGAGCACCGATGGGCAACCCGGTGCATCGCCCGCGGCGCCCGGCCAAGCTGGCGTGCGACAACCGCGCAATCCTGCGGGCCGACGAGATCGCCGGTCATCGCGGCGTGGCCGACGGGCTCGGCGCCGTCACCGGCTGGCGGGAAGCCGCCTGACCAGCGCCTGGCGCGATACCCGCGGAGGGCGCTCCCGCGCCGACCGTGTCCGACCACAACCGCGAGAACCACGGTGCCTCGGCTGCGGCGGCGCCGGGGGTCGGCACCGGGGATGACGGCACCGCTGCCGCTGCCGGTGCCAGGTAGACCGTCTCCCCCGGCTGGGTGAAGTGCAGCCGCGTCCTGGCCTCATCCCGGGTCCATTCGGGATCATCGTAGCCGGCCACCGCAGTCTTCAGGGCCTCCACCCGTTTGTGCTGGTCGGCGTTTTGCGCGGCGAGCCCGTTGAGCTGGCTCTGCTGCTGGAGGTACAGCCGCAACGGGTAGGCGAGGGTCAGTATGAGCACGCAGATCACCACCACCAGCAGGGTCATGCGGGTGGTCAGTGCGGTTCGGCGTGCCCCTGCCATCAGCCGGCCGTCGACGACCAGCGCGGGAAGGCCGCGGCGCCACCGTAACGGGCGGCGTCGTCGAGCTCCTCCTCGATGCGCAGCAGCTGGTTGTACTTGGCGACCCGTTCGCTGCGCGCCGGGGCACCGGTCTTGATCTGCCCGGCGTCGACGGCAACCGCGAGGTCTGCGATGGTCGTATCCTCGGTTTCACCCGATCGGTGCGAGATCATGCACCGGTAGCCGTTGCGATGCGCAAGCGAGACCGCGTCCAACGTCTCGGTCAGGGTACCGATCTGGTTGACCTTGACGAGTAGCGCGTTCCCGGCCTTCTCCGCGATGCCCCGGGAGAGCCGCGCCGGGTTGGTGACGAACAGGTCGTCACCAACGAGCTGCACGGCATCACCCAGGCGTGCGGTGAGCTGCACCCATCCAGTCCAGTCGTCCTCGGCGAGCGGGTCCTCGATCGACACGATCGGGTAGGCCGCGACCAGCTCGGCGTAGTAGTCGCTGAGGTCCTCGGCGGTACGCGTGGTGCCCTCGAACCGGTAGGAGCCGTCCGAGAAGAACTCGGTCGAGGCCACGTCGAGAGCAAGGGCGATGTCCTGCCCGGGCCGGAACCCCGCCTTGCCGATGGCCTCCACGAGCAGGTCGAGCGCGGCCCGGTTGGTGGGCAGGTTCGGGGCGAAACCGCCCTCGTCACCGACGGCGGTGGCCAGCCCCGCTGCCTTGAGCACGCCCTTGAGGGCGTGATACGTCTCGGTGCCCCACCGCAGGGCCTCGGCAAAGGTCGACGCCCCGATCGGGGCAATCATGAACTCCTGGATGTCGACGTTGGTGTCGGCGTGCGCGCCGCCGTTGACGACGTTCATCATCGGCACCGGTAGCAGATGCGCGCCGGGACCACCCAGGTAGCGGAACAGCGGCAGGGCCGACGCTTTCGCGGCGGCTTTGGCGACCGCGAGGCTCACCCCGAGGATGGCGTTCGCCCCCAGATCGGACTTGTCCGGCGTACCGTCCAGGTCCAGCAGGGTGAGGTCGAGAATGCGCTGCTCGGTGGCTTCCAGGCCCAGGATCTCGGGCTCGATGCGGTCGATGATGCCGGCGATCGCCTTGCCGACGCCCTTGCCGCCGTAGCGGTCGTCGCCGTCACGCAGCTCGACCGCCTCGAAGGCGCCGGTACTCGCGCCGCTGGGTACGGCGGCGCGGCCGAGGGTGCCGTCGTCCAAGACGACCTCGACCTCCACGGTGGGGTTGCCACGCGAGTCAAGGATCTCGCGGGCTCGTACGGCCTCGATGGACGGCACGGGTTTCGACCTCCGGGGTGACGCATCCGACGGGACTGTGGCGAGTGCGTGGGCCGGACGGA
>NZ_CAUVXO010000009.1:34106-40780 GCF_963555865.1 Protofrankia sp. Cr1 | reverse complement strand
TCGAGCAGGCGTGCGAACTCCTCCGTTGCTCTATTTCGAAGATCAGCAGGATGGAGAACGGTCGCGTACCCGTCCGGACGCGCGACGTCCACGATCTCCTGCAGCTCTACGGCGTAACGGACGACGCTCAGCGCGAGGCGTTCCTCGCCCTTGCCCGCGAGTCCCGTAAACGTGGCTGGTGGCATACCTACCACGACGTGGTTCCGCCCTGGTTCCAGATCTACATCGGACTCGAAGGGGACGCCTCCTCGATAAGCGTGTATGAGGCGCAGCTCGTCCATGGCCTGCTGCAGACGGCCGAGTACGCCCGGCACGTCATCCGCGCCGACAACCCGGAGATCGCCGAGGAGGATGTGGAACGCCGGGTCGCGCTCCGGCTCGACCGGCAGAATCGCCTCACACACGAGAGCCCACCTCGGCTGTGGGTCGTCCTCGACGAGGCGGTGTTGCACCGCCCGGTTGGCGGCACGGCCGTGATGCACGTCCAACTCGAACATCTCATCAAGCGAGCGGAACTGCCCAATATCACCATTCAGGTCGTACCCTTCGCCGCGGGTGCCCACGCGGGAATGGGCAGTACATTCGCGATCCTCGGCTTTCCGGACCCGACAGACCACGACGTGGTCTATATCGAGGAGGCGACCGGAAGCCTCTATCTTGAACGAGCGGCGGAAATTCGGCACTACCGGCTGAAGACCGACTACCTGTTGGCCGCCGCGCTCCGCCCCGACCAGTCCCTTGAGATGATAGCCAGAGTGACGGAGGAAATGAAATGACTGAAAACACCAGGTTGGCCAGCCTCACGATCGATGCCGAGACCGCCGATTGGCGCAAGAGCAGTTACAGCAATGGTGCCGGCGGTATGTGTGTAGAGGTTGCAGTGGCTGACGAGGGCGTCTTCGTCCGCGATTCGAAGAACCCGTCCGGGCCGGTTCTGGCCTTCACCGGCGGCGAGTGGGAGGCCTTCCTCGCGGGCGCCAGGGACGGCGAGTTCGACCGGGCCTGACCGACCGGGATGTTTGATCACAACGACTGTTTGATCACCGCAACGTTACCGATCACAACACGCCGCACGCCGTCATACTCTCTGAGGTCTGAGAGTACCACGCTGGTTACCGAGTCACGATGAGTGCCGGTCACTATAGGTGACGGTCGGGGTCGGACGGGCACCTACCGTCCGACCCCGACCGTCGCAGCAGCACCGTCGCACAGCAGCACCGTCGCACAGCAGCACCGTCTCGCAACCACCGTGCCACGCGACATGACCGACGCGGCCACTGCGCGAGCACGTACGACGACACCGCGAAAAAGCCCTTGCGATCGGGCCGACGACAGCGCACTCTGTAGAAGTCAGGTCGGGTCACAGTTCTTTCCCTGTTCCCTTCCTGGTCAACATTGTCTTCTTGGTCAAAATTGTCTTCTTGGTCAAGATTGTCCTCCTGGTCAACATCGTCTTCCTGGTCAAAGTTGCCTTCTTGATCAATGTTGACCTCGTGGTCAATGTTGGGTGAAGATTCCGATCATCTTGTCGGGTGCTGGTGCCCGCCGTCGCCGTAGGGAGCGAAGCCGCTATGTACGCCATCGCCTGGGCAGAGGCCCGAAGGTCGGGGCGTGCCGGGCTCCCCCTGCATCCGAGCCTCAGATCCAGCCGGGCCCGTCGATCGCGCGCCGGCGGAACATAGGCGATCGATCGCTTCGCGGGCAGGGATTACCAACCCCACCGACCCGGGAGCCCCCTGATCCATCTCACGCCTGACGCACGCCAGGCTGGCTTTTCGTCGTCCTGTTTCCGCACAACGGGAGGTGATCAGCGTGGCCACTGCCACGACCAACCTGCTCAACACCCCGCTTGAGGACCCGCGCGCCGAGCGGGTGCGCCGCAACTCTCTCGCGGCGTACGTCGACGGAAAGATCAGTTTTGCCCAGGCGAACTCCCGGGTCCGCAAGGCGATGGAACGGTTCGGGCCATGACCGCCCGCCAACCTGGCCCAGGATGCCCTCCGGCGGCCCGCAACCCTTCAACTGCGAGGCTCAGACCAGGTGTAGGTACCGCTCGCTGATACCGACGGATATGCGCTGCCCCCAGGCCAGCGTCAACGTGTCCGTCTCGATGCCGTCGCCGAAGACGACCATCCGCTCGGACTCGGCCAGGAGCTCAAGCCGTGCTGAACCGTTGATCATCCCTTCGGTACGGCTCGTGCCGGTAGCGGGTGACGGCCACGCCTCCCGGACAAACCACACCAACACCCGTGCCTCCGGGTTCGGCAGACCGATGCCACTGGCGCGTTCCTGCCACACCGATCGGCACCAGCCGGTGGAACCGGTCCCGGTCCCGACGAGCAGACCCGACGATGCCTGTCGCTCGGTGCTCTGACCGTCAGGGCCGGGCGCCCGCAGCACATAGCGCGCAGTCTGGTGCCCGCTGTCCCCGACGTAGAGCTCGTTGAGGGCCACCAGTCGCTGACCGTCGTCGAGCACAGCTTCCGCCATGGTCAACCGCCTGATCACGTCATCTGCGGCGGTGCCGTCGCGGCCTCGGCGCGCCGCACCGGAGCTGTCCGCCTCGATCTGGCGCAGCAGCCCGCCGATGTCCCGCGGCCGGTGTCGGACCAGGACGCCGGGGTTACGACCCGGTTCAGGGTTGACGCCCACCACCGGCTGGGTCTCGACGTATTTCGCCACGTTGGCGACCAGGCCATCCTGGCCGACGCAGACGATGATGTCGTCCGCGGCAAACATGAATCGGTCGAGGTCGCGACGTTCGACCTCCCCCCGCCGCCAGTCCGGCGGGATGGCTGCCGCGACCGCCCGACGAGCATCCCGATGGGCCGCGTGGCGTGCCTCGACCTCGACCAGGTCGCGGTCCCTGTTGGCAAGGAAGAACGCGGCCTGGCCCCGGGTGCCGTGGCGGTCGAGCAGTTCGGCGTATTCGGTACGGCGGTAGACGACCACCACCCGGGGCGCGAGGGTCATCGCCAGTTCCCATCGTCCACCGACGCCGGTGCCGCCGGTGCCGCCGGCCCGCCTGAGCCAGCCGGGAGCGGTTGTGCGACAACTGGCACGGCCGATCCGGCGAGTCTGGCGACGAGGGCGGTGAGCAGGTCCGGAGTTATCGTCAACGTGTTTATGCCGGGCAGGTTCCCCGCAAGGTCCCGAACGGCCAGGGCAATCACAGCCGACCGGTCGAGGTCCCGCAGAGCGGCGACGCGCGCGGTGTCCGCCTCACCCTGGGCCGCGCCGACCAACCGGGTGGCATCGGCCGTGGCAGCCGCGCTGACCCGGGTCCGCTCGGCCTCGCCATCAGCGGCAATGCGTTCCGCCGCTGCTTTCTGGGTGACCCGCAGGTTGTCGTTGGCACCCCGCTGGGTGATGAGCTGCTCCTCTCGACGGGCCAGCTCGATCTTGTTCTGCATCTCGTTCTCGGCAATCCGGCGTTCCTGCTCGACAGCTACCACTCGACGGCCGTAGGTCGCACGATCAGCATCGGTCTGGACCTGTTCTCGGGTGGGCGTCCGCAACGCCTTCTCCATGTCCGCCTCCGGTCGTACGGCAACGACTCGGACGCCCACGACCGCGATTCCGGTTTCGGTGAGTCTCGGATCGCCGACGAGACCGTCGAGAATGCGCGCTCGCACGGCCGGGACCCCGCTGACCAGCGCATCCGTCATGACCGTACGAGCGAGCAGCTCGAAGGCGTGTTGCTGGGCGGTCTCGGTGATCAGGCCAGCGAGCTGCTCGAGCGGAGCGGCTCGCCAGGTGCCGGATTCAGGATCGATTCCGAAGTCCAGACGGCTCGCCGCGACGGCCGGGTCGGCGATCCGGAAGGTCACCGTCGCCTGCACCGCGATGTCCTGGAAGTCACGGGTGGGCGCGTGGAACAGCAGCGGTAACTCCCGGTCGTCCAGCGGGATCTCGCTGATCACGGCCGTCCGCGGGCGGTACCAAAAAGTCTGGCCGATCCCCTCGTGGACTACCCGTCCGCGGCGCAGGTACTGGATGTGCGCGGTAGGTGTGCCACGCAGGTGACGGAGAAACAGCACCTTCGATATGTCAGCCACCGTCGCGCCTCCTCGCTTGCTTGTTATCGTCTGTTCGACGATAACTGGTTGGGCGAGTTTTCGTCAACCTGACGAGATAGGCTGAATGAATGGCTACTGAAAGTACCCAGGACTACTACTCCCTGTTTGCGGTGACGGTCGACCTGAGCATCTTGACGGTCCGCCAGGACGTCCTGTGCGCGCTCGTGGTGGAGCGTGGCATCGAGCCCTACCGCGGACAGTGGGCGCTACCCGGAGGCTTCGTTCGTCCCGATGAGGATCTGGCGGTCGCCGCCCGCCGGGAGCTCAACGAGGAAACCGGTCTTGCGAACCTACCCGGGCACCTTGAGCAGCTGGCCACCTACGGTGCACCTGGCCGTGACCCGCGGACACGCGTGATCACTGTTGCCTATCTCGCCATGGCCCCCGACCTGCCGGTGCCGGTGGCGGGAACAGACGCGGCGGCTTCCCGGTGGGCACCAGTGGACGAACTGCTCGCCAGCGACGACTCACTCGCCTTCGACCACGGGCGCATCCTGGCTGACGGGGTGGAGCGGGCCCGCGCAAAGATCGAATATACGCCGCTGGCAACGGCGTTCTGCCCGCCCGAATTCACCGTGGCGGATCTTCGCCAGATCTACGAAACGGTATGGGGCGTCCGGCTCGACCCACGCAATTTCCACCGCAAGGTAACAGGCACCCCGGGCTTCCTGCTCCCGACAGGACAGACGACCAGGCGCGACAGCGGCCGACCGGCCGAGCTCTTCCGGTGTGGCCCGGCTGGCGTTCTGCACCCAGCCATGCTCCGCCCGACACCGGGTTCAACCCGAAACGACAATTAAGAGCGACCGGCAATAGGGACGCGGCGGCGCGGGGCCGGGCGCTCTAAAGGCGGGCTAGCTAGGGTGGCCGGCAGCCCGGGTGATCGGGGGGGTGAACCCGAACGGCCGGCCGCCTCTCACTCTGCGGTCTGGGCAGTGAAAACACGGAACGGAATCGCCGTGGACCGGCCGGTGGTGTGACTGCGGTGACGAACTCGCCCGTCCGGCACCCATCGACCCGGGCTGGGCTGGTACGTCACCGCTCGACGCCGGACCCTGGCGGGAACAACGGCTACCGGACGGACTCACGGCCGTACAGGGCTGGCCGCGACGGTTCCATGGCTTCCGGTAGAAGCCCGAGCGCGACGGCTGTCATGTGATGGAAATCGATTAGCGACGCCATCGGCTCCTGCCGCATCAGGGCCTGCGTAATATAGGCTGAGAGCCCCTGGACTCCAACACGGCTCACCAGATGCTCCACCAGATCAATGGGAAGCGTCACCGGCACTACCTGGTAGGGGCCACCCACTCCGTCCGAATACACGTTGTGCCACCCCCGCATGTCGCTTGCGGCCGTTGCCTCACGTCTCAGCGCCTCACGTCTCAGCGCCTGACTACGGTCCATCCCAATTACAGATGGTTACCAAAACATACCCACGAGAACAACCATACTCGGATAATCCGTACATACAATAGTCGACGACAACAGATTTTCCCCCTGGTCGGGCAACCAACGTGCCACGCCAGCAAATATCGACAATAAAAACACAACGGCACCCACCGGTGTGATGTCGCCCAGCTGTATCGCCCCCAGCGGCGTCGCCCAGCTGTGTCGTCGAGTTGTGTCGTCGAGTTGTGTCGCCCAGCTGGGTCGTATACCGGCCTGCCAGCCAATCAGCCCAGGTCGGGTTCTCAGACCGTCGCCGACTCCCGCGCGACGCTCGCGGCCCGGTCCCGTCCAAGACCGAAGATCCCGATCGCGACCAGCCCCAACGAGACGACAAACGCCACCATCTGCGGCCCCTGCGGCGCCGACTCGTCGAAGAGGGTCAGGCCGATCATCACCGGCAGAAAGGCCGAGACCCCGCTGGTCACCGGAAACGCGATCACAGCGGCCCGACCCTGCAGGCCCCGCTGTTCCAGGCCCAGGGCAAGGACGGAAAAGGCGATCAGTACATAGGGGGTCGGCGTCCACAGCAGCCCGGTCAACTCATGGTCGTCCAGGTACAGACCGACCTGACGGGTCGCCAGCGTTGCGATCGCATAGCAGACCCCGGCCGATAATCCGAACAGCAACGCCGCCTGCGCGATCCGCCCCGCGTGCCCCGCCCGGTTGGCCAGCCACGCCCCGACCGCTGTGAACCCCAGTCCGAAAGCCAGGAACAAACCCAGATCCTGATCGCTCGCCGGGGTGCCGACCTGTGCCCCACGGCTGAAGGCAACGGCCAGCAGACCGATTCCCGCGACCATGCATGCCATGCCGCGCCAGCCGACCCGACTGATCCGCTCTCCCAGGAACCGCTGGGCCAGCAGCGAGAACACCACCATGTCGCCCGCCATGAGCGGAGCGACAAGGGCGACCGGTGCCACCGAAAGCGCCAGTACCTCCAGCAGGAACGACCCCGCTTCGACGGCGAGTCCGAGCAACCACAGCGGTCGCAATACGAGACGTAGCAGCAGGCCAAGCCCCAGCCCGCCACCGGGTGGGGCCTGGCGCGCCGCAACGGCCTGGATGAGCGGGGCCGTCCCGTACAGCGCTGCCGACACAACGGCAACCGGGACGCCGATGACAAGCGCGTCGCTCACACGTCTTCCA
>NZ_CAUVXO010000009.1:25635-33908 GCF_963555865.1 Protofrankia sp. Cr1 | reverse complement strand
GTTCGTGTTCGTGCTGTGCGGAATCAGGCCGTCACCAGCCATTGGCCAACTCAACCTGGCTGAGCGCGCCGCCGAATGCCTGCTCCCACGCCTCCGGCGTCCCGACCACGCGCACCGACGGTGGCTTGGTGCGGTCGAGGGCCGCCAGCACTGAACGGCGCAAGGATGCCGCATCGGCGGAGGTGACGTCCGCCCGGCCCCGGTCGAGCTCAAGCTGCAGGTTGTCCCGGCCGTGGCCAGGCACGACATCCAACAGCATCAGATCACGACCGATGACCCGCGCCTCGCTACAGGTGTCACCCGACGATGTGACAACAAGATCACTCGCTGCCATCAATGCGGGAATCCGGTCGGTAAAACCGAACGGGACGACCTGCGGGTGCGTGTTCGCGAGCTCTCGCAGGCGGCCAGCGAGCGAGACGTTGCGTCCAGCGACCACGAGTACCCAGACGCCGGCCTCGGCAAGGGCACGAGCGCCCTCGACCAGCGGCCCGAGACCCCAGGAACCCGACATCAACAGCACACACCGTGCATCGGCGGGGATCTCGAAGGCCTCGCGGGCCGCCTCCTGCGTCGGTGGATCGTAGAACGGCTGACGGACCGGCGTGGGCACCACAGCGATCCTCGCGTCCGGATGGAAGCGCCGGACGAACCGTGCGGCCGTGGTAGATGTGACCAGGTACAGGTCGGTGTTCTCATGTACCCACAGCCGGTGGACGCAGACATCCGTGCAGAAGACCGCGGTCACCATCCGGGAATGTTCGGACTTGACCCTGCTGGCTGCGGCAGCCCCGGTGGCGAAGATTGACAACAACAACTCCACTGACTGGTAGCGCAGTTCCGTGCGGAGCTTGGGTACGAGAAAACGCGACGATGCCGCCTCGATCGCCTTTGACAGTCCGCCACCGGGACGCATCTGCGAGAAGTGCACAGCGTCATACAGCCCGGGGACGGCCAGCATCCCGCGAAAGACGCCCTCACCCGCCGACCCGGCCCGGCCGCCCATCATGCGCAGGGAGTCCAATGTGCGGGTGGAGAACCCGCGCAGGGCCAACGAGTGCGCGCATGCCTGGGCCATGACGTCATGGCCCATCCCGAGCGAACCCGACAGCAACAGCGCCCGCCGGTCAGGCTGCCCTCCCCGGTTCGCCGGGGACTCCGTCACCTCGTCCGCGTGATCGCCCACCATGCTCTACTCGGCGGAGGCTGGGACGCCAACCCCGTCGGCCCGCCGGGCGGGCACCGACACCGGCTGCTCGCTGCTGGCCTGCCGGTCCGCCAGGTACCACTCGACGTACTGTCTGACGCCGTCGGCGAAGCGGGTGGTCGGCCGCCAGCCCAGCAGCGCCTGGGCCTTTGCGTTCGATACGGACCGACCCCGGAAATCACCCGGACGGGCCGGGATGTGTTCGATCTCGACGCCCGGGAAGTGGTCCCGGACCGCCTGCGCCATGGCCAGCACGCTGACGCGCTCGTCACCCTCAAGGGCGATCGTCTCATTGCGCGCCGCGTCGTCCATGGCAAGCACGTGCGCATTCGCGAGGTCACGGACGAAGACGTAGTTACGGAACTGCTGCCCGTCGCCGGCGACGGTGAGGGGCTCCCCGTCGATCGCCTTACGCAGGAAGCGGGCCAGGACCAGCTCATCGCGCATGCCGGGACCGTACGGGATGCCGTACCGCAGGATCGTGAAGTCCACGCCGTAGGTCTGCTGGTAACTGTGCAGTAGCAGCTCCGCTGCGATCTTGGTCGAGGTGTAGACGTGGCCGGCGCGGTTCATCGCCAACTCCGCGTCTTCGGTCAGCGCTTGTGGATCATCCAGATCACCGCCGCTCGCCCCATACACCCAGACTGTGCTCGCGAACAGAACCCGGCGCACTCCGGTGATGCGTGCGGCCTCGCACACGTTGGCCGTGCCCTCGACGTTGAGCCGCACCGTTCGGATCGGATCGGCGAAGGCATGATCAACGTTGGACATGCCCGCGAGGTGGAAAACCATGTCACAGTCAGCAAACACTGAGGTAACCGAGGGGAGGTCCAGGACGTCGACGATCCGGTGATCGGCGCGCGGGTCCGCCACGTGCGCATGCAGATCTACCGAGATCACGTCATGGCCGGCGTCCAGGAGCCGGTCCACCAGGTGGGCTCCGATGAAACCGGAACCTCCAGTGACGGTTATACGCATAGGTCATCCGTCCAAGATCGTCAGGTTTGGGGTCGGATCATGTAGCCAGAGATGGTGGGATCGGATCCCCAGGTCAGATCGCGACCGTGAGGGCCTCGACGGCGGACGCCAGTGACACCAGCACATGATCCACCTCCGCTGCGGTCATATCCGAATGGACAGGAAGGCATACGTGCCGGGCGCACACGTCCTGCGCGACCGGGTGATTACCCCGAGCATAGGACTCGAACGCCGGTTGCTGGTGCAGAGGCGCCTCGTACACCTCACCCGACAGCGACACGCCGTGACGCTCTTTCAGCTCTTTCTTCAGCCGCACCCGGTCGATGCCCGGCCGCAGGAGTGCGAGGTACTTGTAGTAGTTGCTGCGGCCGGCCGCTGGTACCAGAATCGGCTCGAGTGCCTCGATCTGACCGAGTCCCGCCGTATAAGCGGCGGCGGCGGCGTTACGACTGTCAAAAAACTCGGGCAACCGGCGGAGATGCACCAAGCCGGTGACGGCATGCAGTTCACTCATCCGCCAGGCGTAACCCTGCTTGATGTGGACGTTGCCGAGGAATCCGGCCTTCCCCTGATCCCGGAATATCACCGCCTCGTCCCGCACCCGCTCGTCGGCGGTGAGGATCATCCCGCCCTCACCACTGGTGATGACCTTCGTGGGATAGAACGAGAACGCCCCGGCCACACCGAACGAACCCGCGTAGCGGCCGTCATGGCTCGAACCATGCGCATGGGCGGCGTCCTCCACCAGGAGGATGCCGCGCTCGTCGCACAGCGCCCGGATGTCGTCGACCTCGGGAGTGATCAACCCCCCGATGTGGACCAGGACCACCGCACGCGTGCGGGGCGTGAGCGCGGCGGCCACTGTCGCAGCGCTCAGGGCAAACGTCTCGGCATCCACATCCGCAAAGATCAGATTCGCGCCGGCCCGCAGAACCGCGAAACCGGTCGCCGCAAACGTGTTCGTCGGCACGACGACATCCGCATCCGCCACCTCGACGGTACGGAGGATGATCTCAAGAGCAGCGGTGCCGCTGCTGACCGCGACGGCAAAAGGGGCACCGTGAGCCGCGGCGAACGCGGCTTCGAACTCCTTCGTATGCGCGCCGAGCGTCAGCGCTCCGCTAGCCAGGATCTCCGACGTCAAGGACGCGATCTCCGCGCGATCGGCTTCGGGGAAGACGATCCGCGCCGCTGGAACCTGCACCTGCACACCCCCTTCGGGCCGCAACACATCGGTGTTCACGACCGTCTCCGGTCCGGACACTGCGCAGAGCGACGCTACCGGGTCACCTGCCGGAAAGCCGGCAGGATCATTCTGATCCGCGACACCTTCCATGATCCCTTCCTGGAACGGCGACCCGAGGGTCGCCGGGCAGCCCGGGAATGACCACCAGGATCCCGGTTTGCACCCCGCTTGTGACCAGAAAACAAGATAGACCATTGCCACCCAAATCCACCTGGGCATCGTGGGGCATGTCACCTGATGACCCAGATAGTCCACCGTGAACACGTGGATGAATCACAACGATGCAACTATTACCCAACGCGCCGAAAATGGGCGCGTTTGACAGCTTCACGACGACCGGTGGACACCTTGACGGCGCGACTGCCCAGATCCCAGTACGCAGCGGCCGCCGGGTTCCCAGGACCGGCACCCGGGAAGGAACTGCAACGTGACACAGGACAAGATCATTCGAGATCTCGCCGGAGTGGTCGGCCTTGTCGACAAGGTGGAGCCCTTCATCGAGCTCCAGGACACGGCCACCCGTGACGAGGCCGCTCGCGAGATGCGCAACGCGGGTGTGCGCTACGCCCGGGTCGTGCACCTCGAAGCCGACCTCATCCGCTCCTCGATCATCACTGTGGCGGACCTCGGCAAGGTCCCCGACCCGGCCCGACCGCTGGCAGGCGTGATCGACACCTTCCTACCTGAAATCTTCCTGGACTGGCGTGACTTTCTCACCACCGCGGTCAACGAGTCCCTGCGCGATGCGCCTGCGGGCACGACGATCACGGTCGAAGACGAGGGTCGACCGCTCGGCGTCATCCCGGCCACCACCATCGAGGCATTCATCAACACCGGCGGTGGATGACCTGCGAACACCGCTCACAGCGACGCCGGGTACCCGCGCTCCGGCCCCGCTCCTTGATCCACGTCCCTGTTGCCGGGCGCTCTATGAGCGCCCGGATACGGCTTCGTGGAAGGTCAGTTCGGACGCTGTGTCGTCATAGAGAAGCCAGCACGACGGCTTGCCCCGCGCCGGACCGACATTGACAAGCAGGCGCCGCGCACCGCCCGGATCAACCGGGATCGCCATCCCCGGGGTGACCGGCCAACGCCGCGCCAGCACCGCGCCGGCCGGGTCGGCCGGCTCCCCGAGCGAGAGCAGGTCCAGAAGCAGCACCTGGTGGGAGTGGCCGACCATCAGGATCGGGACGTCGGGCAGCTGCGCGAACCGGGGGTAGGCCACCGTGGGCCATCCGGGACGAGTTGGCCCGTGGTCCCAGGAAAACTGGTGACCGTGCATTGCGGTGGCAGCCCCGATCATGCGGGTTTCGGGTGCGGCAAGTAGAACATCAAGATCTCCGGCAGTCTGCTCATCCCGCAGCAGATCGCGGATCCGCCATTCCTGGTTGCCGAGAACCAGATCGACGCCGGCCAACTCGCGCCACAGTCTCGGATCCGATTCCACCACGTCGGTGAGGTCCCGCCGAGTGGTGCTGTCATGGCTACGCCATGGCACCTTGGCGTCGAGGTAGTCACCGAGACATACGATCCGGTCGGCCCCGCGACGCTGCGCATCGTCCAGCACCCGCCGCCACGCCTTACGTTTGCCGTGCAGGTCCGCCACGACCGCATATCGCATAGGACCACCATCCACCGCCGTTGTCCGTCCTGTCATTCTCCCTCCGCCACGCCGCTCAGCGGGTCTCCGCCGGATATGTCCCTCCTTGGCAGTAAGGGACAAAACGGAGAACACAGTCATTTATCACCTAGTTCACCCAGACGCCACTCAGGCAACAGTTACACCAGGTGAGCAGATCAAACGATCATAGCGATCGGGACCGTCCCGGCCAGCTGGCCAACCCGGCTCGGGTCAAACTGGATTACGACACCGTCCAGCACCGCATATCCGGAATGGCAGAACTGACATGGCAGACAGATCATGAACATCGAGACTCCTGGATGGTTCCGCGCCGCACTCGAGCGACGGCCCGAGCGGCACACGACCCAGGTCGACGGATGCCGGATCAGCTACCGGTGCTGGGGGAAGCGCGACCGCCCGGGAATCGTTCTCGTGCACGGCGGGGGCGGACATGCGGGCTGGTGGGACCACATCGCACCACTGATCGACGGCGAGTACCGGGTCGTCGCCATCGACATGTCCGGCCATGGCGACAGCGGGCGCCGCGATGAGTACAACCTCACCAGCTGGGCCGCTGAGATCGTCAGCGTGGCGGCGCACGCCGGCCTCAGCGGCACACCGATCATCATCGGACACAGCATGGGCGGCTGGGCGTCGATCATGGCCGCGGCGGAGCACCCCGAAAAGATCGGCGGCATAATAATCATCGATGCTCCGGTCGCCGATGTCACTCCGGAGGAACGGGCCGCCCGCGAACGGACTGCATTCGGGCCACTTCGCGTCTACCCGACCGTGACCGACGCCCTGGCCCGGTTCAGAACCGTACCGGACCAGCCGAACATGCTGCCCTACGTCGTGAACCACGTGGCGCGGACGTCCATGGGTGCGGTCGAGGGAGGCTGGACCTGGAAATTTGATCCGGGCATTTTCCGGGGACGCCGGCCGTCGCCGCAGATTCTCAAGGAGGTCCGCTGCCGCGTCGCGCTGTTCCGGGCCGAGCACGGTCTGATAACACCGGATATCGGCACCGAGATGTACGAGCTGCTGGGGCGGGTCGCGCCGGTTATCGAAATCCCGCTGGCGGGGCATCATGTCATGCTGGACCAGCCCCTACTGCTGGTTACCGGCATTCGGACGTTGCTGGCCGACTGGCAGCATTCGGTGCCCCAGACCCGACCGAATGCCCAGGCGACCACCGCATAGGCCGGGCGACCGACGGTCGCGTACCGGTCGCCCGACGGCCCGGTGAACCCGGCGGTAGTCACCGGGAATGACCGGATGCCGCCGTGTCCTGCGAACGGCGTGCGGGGATCAGGCCTGCGCCCGCGTCTGAGTCCTGCGGATGTACGCCCGCCATCTCCGCGTCGTCGAGCCCGGGTTGTGCCCTGCGGCCGGGCCCCGCCATGAAGGATGCGACCAGGGCGATCAACAGCATCGTGATCGAGAACACGAAGGCGGCGACGAGACCATCCGAGAACGGCCCGGAGATCAAGTTGGGAAAAAAGGCCCGGCCGGTCACGTAGGCGCCCGAGTCGGGCAGAGCTGACAGCGTCTGCGGCCCGAGGATCTGCTCCATCGGGTTGTACCCGAGAAAGGCCGAGAACAGCACCCCGATCGGCGGGAGTGCGGATGCCGCCTGCGCGGTCGATGCCGGTACACCCTGGTCCACGAGACCGTTGAGCATGGTCGACGGCAGGCTGCGGGAAAGCCCGATGACGATCAGAGTGAACGACAGGCCTATCGAAAGCACGAACGCGGCGTTCTGGAACGTGGCAGCCATACCCGCGCCGACTCCCCGGGTGTTCGCCGGCAATCCGTTCATCACATCGGCCCGGTTCGGCGAGGAGAACAGGCCGGTACCGACGCCGTTGACCAGCAGGATCAACGCGAACACCGGATAGGAGAAGTTCACCGGGATGGACATGAACAACGCGAAGCTCACAATGACGATCGCCAGGCCGCCCACCGTGAACATCCGGGCGCCGAAACGATCGGACAGCACCCCGGCAATCGGCGCGGCCACCAGGAAGCCGACCGTCAACGGAACCAGGTAAATTCCCGCCCACAGCGGGGTGTCGGTGAAACTGTAGCCGTGCTGGGGCAGCCAGATTCCCTGTAGCCAGATGAGGAGGACGAACTGGAGCCCACCGCGACCGAGTGACGCCAGCAGGTTTGCCACGTTGCCGGCGGAGAACGACCGGATCCGGAACAGACTCAGATGGAACAGCGGTTCGACCACCGTCGACTCGATGATCGTGAACACAACCAGCGTGACCACGCCACCGATCACCGCGGCGAGCACCCAGGGGTTGGTCCAGCCCATCGTGTGCCCGCCGTAAGGCTGAATGCCGTAGGTGATGCCGACGAGCAGCGCGATCAGCCCGACGGCGAACGTGATATTCCCCCACCAGTCCATCGTCGTGCGTCGCCGCACACCGCTGTCTTGGAGGCTCGTGTAGGCCCAGAAGGTACCCAGAACCCCGAACGGTACCGACACCAGGAAGACGCAGTGCCAGCTGATCGGGGCAAGCAGGCCACCGAGCAACAGGCCCAGGAACGTGCCGGAGATGCCGGCGACCACGTTTATACCCAACGCCAAACCACGCTGGCGGGCCGGAAAGGCGTCGGTCAGGATCGCCGTGGAGTTCGCGAAGAGGAACGCCCCGCCCACGCCCTGCACGATCCGCCAGCCGATCAGCCAGAGAGCGGCCGCAGTGCCGTGCATCCAGGTGACGGCCAGCAGGATCGAGGAGACGGTGAAGATCGCAAAACCCAGGTTGTACATACGGACGCGGCCGTACATGTCGCCGAGCCGTCCGAACGTCACCACCAGCACAGCGGTGACGACGAGGAAGCCCATCATCATCCACAGCAGGTAGCTGGTGTTACCCGGGCTCAGCGGGTTGATGTCGATCCCACGGAAGATCTCCGGCAGGGCGATCAGAACGATCGATCCGTTCACCGTTGCCATCAGGAGACCGAGCGTGGTATTGGACAGGGCGATCCACTTGTAGCGGGGACCTGGTACAGGGGATTGATCAGCCGCAGGCGGCAGCCGATCAATCCCGATATCATCCGAAATTCGTTGTCTGACGCGATCTGAGTCCGGCACCTGGCAGCCCTCCGCGAACACCACTCGCCTCACCCGAAAACTTGCTTAGTAAGACTAAGCAAGTGACGCCCAACGTGACAGAGCAGCAAGTGTGAGATTGGCCTTAGAG
>NZ_CAUVXO010000009.1:21343-25050 GCF_963555865.1 Protofrankia sp. Cr1 | reverse complement strand
GGGAGCCCATCGGGCCATACAGCGCCGAGTCAGGTACAGCAGCCACCGCCGCAGCAGGCGCCACCCGACGGGGCAGGCAGCAGCGAAGCCGACCCGGAAGCCGGCGACGAACCCGCGCGGGTCACCGCGACCGCGGTGAACACCCGGCTGGTGTCGGCGTGACCAGTCGGACACGGCGTGCTGACGGCGGCTGTTTCGGTGATGCCACGTCGCACCTCGAAGCTGGTGTCGCAGGTACGACAACGGTATTCATATGCAGGCACGCTCTCAGCCTACGTCGAACGGCCTACGTAGACCGGCCCACGTCGAACGGCCCGCATCGAACACGCGATCCGGTGGTCAGCCGAAGCGAACTGGCTGGCCGGTAGCCTCCAGGACCGACAGCCAGAGGTCGCCGGCGGGATCAACCTGACTGCGGTGACTGATAGCCAGCGGAATCGGGACGTGCACGAACCTGCGACGCCACCGGCCGACCACCATCTCGGTACGGCCGGACATCGCCGCGTGGACCGCGGCGTGCGCCAGCCGGATGCAGTACACGCTGTCGTAGGGATTGGCCGGTACGCTGCGGATCACATAACTCGGATCGATGTATTTCAGATTCAGCTCGATGTCCACCGCGCCGAAATGTTCCGTGACCCGCCTGGTGAGGAGCTGGCCGACGTCCCGGAGCTTGATGTTGCCCGAGGCGTCGCTGCCCTGCGGCGCCCGGCCCTGCTCCTCCTGCGCGAGAAGTTCCTGGCCGGCGCCTTCCGCGACGACGACGACGGCATGGCCCCGCTCCTCGACCCGCCTGTGCAGGAAGTTCAGGAGCCCACCGTCACCGTCAAAAGCGAAGGGCACTTCAGGGATGAGCACCACGTCCGCGTCGCTGTTCGCCAGCGACGCGTAACAGGCCAGAAATCCCGAATGCCGGCCCATGAGCTTCACCACGCCGACGCCGTTGGGCGAGGACGTCGCCTCGACGTGCGCAGCCCGTATCGACTCGGCCGCCTTCCCGAACGCCGTCTGAAAACCAAAGCTCTGGTCGATGTAGGGAATGTCGTTGTCGATCGTCTTCGGGACGCCGACAATAGCGATCTTGTCACCTCGTTCGCGCGCGATCCGGGCAAGCTCAAGCGCGCCGCGCAGCGAGCCGTCACCGCCGACGACGAACAGAATGGTGATGCTCATCCGTTCCAGGCAGTCAACGATCTCCTCCGGGTCCTGTTGCCCGCGTGAGGTTCCAAGGATTGTTCCACCGTTCTCGTTGATGGTGCCGACGAGCTCGGGGGTCAGGTCCAGGACGCTGTGGCCGTACTGGGCGATGAACCCCTGGTATCCGTTGCGGAAACCGAAGATTCTGGTGACGCCGTAGTGCGAGGTCAATTCGAACACCAGGCCACGGATGACGTCGTTCAGACCGGGACACAACCCCCCACAGGTGACAATTCCGACCCGGGTCTTGGACGGATCAAAGAAAATCTTTCGCCGGGGCCCGGCCGGCTCGAATCCGGGGAGAGCGTCGACGGGCATATCACGCTGTGCAACCATGGACAACGTGTCGTCGAGAAGAACACGGTCATCCTCGTCCACATAATGCTGGGTCGTTCGCTTGTCACCGATCAACGGCGCCAGCGGCGATGTGATCCGACAGGGCCCCAGCGTCCTTACGGAAAGATCTGGACCATCAGCCATCAGTAACGCATCCCTGGGACCGCCGCCGACGCAAGCGGGAGGGAGCCGGGAGCTCTCGACTCCGCCCGGTGACCGCGCCGTTCCCGGCCAGCCGGCGGACCAGCCCGGTTACCGACGTGAAACAGAGATTTCCGGGTGGGACACACCACGATTGTCAAATCTCCTTTCTCGCCCACTCGTGTCAAACAGTACCGGCCAGGCCGCCAACCCCGATGACTTGGATCGTGAACCCGCCCGAATGGTGCGCCAGCCGAAACCCGTGCTTTACCGGCCGGACATGCCACGAACCCGGGTCAGCCCGACCGGCACCGCCGGTCGGCGTCGGCTCAGCGACCAGCCGCAGGTCGTCGTCGGTGCTCATGCCGCCGCCGGACGCGACCGCCCCGGTCAGCCCGGCGTGGCGACGTGCCCCAAACCCGCAAAGAGTGAGATCGATTACTGAACGTTCGCTGGACGATGCCGACCGGACGCCGCCCGCGGGTACCGACACGTCATCCGGTCATCCTTCGGTGAGGGAATCGGTGCGGGAAACGGAGAACGCTGATCCGGTCGCGGTCACCGGCGTCCCACCGACTGCCGCGGTCGCGCGGTCGGGTGCGGGCAACCGTTCGGCGATGAGCAGGGCGAGGTCGTCGTGCAGCTTCCCGCCGACATGACGGTGCAGATGAGCAACCAGCGCGTCCAGCGCCGTGTCAAGAGTGACCGCTGTCAGCTCGGCAAGGTGGTCATTGAGGCTGAAGAACGCCCGCCTGCTGTCACGTGCCTCGATCAGGCCGTCGGTGAACAGCAGCAACCGGTCACCCGGAGCCCAGCTGCTGATGGTCGCCGTGAAGTCCTCGGCAATACCCAGCGGGGGGCTGGGATCGATGATCGCCAGCGGGTACGCCGACTCTCCGGACAACAGGATCGGCGGTGGATGCCCAGCAGAGATCAACCGCAACGTCCCGTCCGAATGGATGTCGACGAGCAGGGCCGTGACAAAGTCCTCGGCGCCCGCTTCTCGCGAAACCGCCCGGGCGCAGGCCCCGGCAATCCCCTCGAGCTCCGGGTGGTTGGCGGCTCCCTCACGGAACGCACCCAGGACGACCGTGGTCAGCCGGACCGCGGGTAGGCCTTTGCCCTTCACATCCCCGATGATCATTCGGGTGCCGCCCGATGCGGTCACGACCTCGTAGAGGTCCCCACCGACAAGGGTCTCGGCCGCGGCGGACAGGTATCGAGCGGCGAACGCGACCCCGTTGACGGTGGCGGGTACCACCGGTAGCAGCGCGCGTTGGGCCACCTCGGCCACGACGCGGACGCGTCCCAGCTCCCGTTCCCTGTGCTGCCTTGTCACCGCAACGTAGACCGCAACCGCGGCCTGGACGGTGACCAGCACGCACGCGGCGACATGCTGCCCGGTACCGAACCGATGGTCCCACGTGCCCGATGCCACGGCAGCGGCAACCGCCGCGAGCCCGACGGCAACGGTGACCACCGTTGAGCCGGTAGCGGAGGCGATCAAGGGCACCAGCCCGTAGAAGCCGGTCAGGTTGATCCCGGGGATGACGACATCGGCGACCACGAGCAGGCCCAGCAGGCCGGGCAGACCTCCGTCAGCCGCCACGACCGCGCTCCCACGTGTCCGCATTGTCCTCATCATGCCCACAACCAACGAACGAGGAAACGCCGTTGACCACAATACGACCACCAGTGGAACGCTACTTGTGCCGCGGCTCCCACCAAAACCGCGAGGGCGTCCCGGACCGCCATCCACCGGCGGGAGGGGAGGATCCGCGGGTGGGAGAGGATCGGCCCGTGCAGGGGACAGAACGGCCACGGCAAGGCGTGGATGACCGGGACAGCCAGGTCGCTCACGAACAGTGGCGGACCGTCCGACGGTTCCTCAACAGCCACCGCCACCGGCTGACCCGGCTCGCCGGTGAGCTGTACCCGCCGTCGGCACGGGTGGCTGGTACACCCCTGCTCGCGCCGCCGGGGTGGATCCCGGACCGGGCCGTCCCCCTGGCAGAGGTCGAGGTGGGGTGGAC
>NZ_CAUVXO010000009.1:6313-21056 GCF_963555865.1 Protofrankia sp. Cr1 | reverse complement strand
CAGAACAACAGGGACAATCGTTCGCCACCTACGCCCACGCGCTGACTGCGCTCGACCCACCTCGGTTGCTGGAGAACCGCACGACCTACCGGCTCGTCGGCCTCGAACCGCCCGCCGGCGGAAGCCCCCTGCGCCTGATGTTCGCCCCGGGTTCCTACTTCGACGTCATCAACATCTGCGAAGCCGCCGCGCACGAACTTGCCGGGGCCGTCCTGGCCAGGGTCACCGACGTGGGATCGGCACCGCCGCCCGGCGAGATGTCCGGTGAGATGTCCGGTGAGATGTCCGGCGGGTCACGACCGGTCCTTCCGCCTGTCAGCTGGCCGGAACTGCCGTGGCGCCGGCTCATCGGCGACCCGTTCGACGGCGGGCGGCGCCCGCTGCTCCCAGCGATCAGTACCCTGGTACTGCGCCGTGACCCCACATCAGGACAGGCGAGCTTCCCGCTGCACTGGCGGGACCCGGCCAAGGTCGCCAGCGGGGGCGGGCTCTACCAGGTGATGCCCGTCGGCATGTTCCAGCCGTCCGCGGACGCGGCCTGGAACGAGGCCAACGACCTTGACCTGTGGCGGGCAACCGTCCGGGAGCTGTCCGAGGAACTGCTCGGCACGGACGAGTCCTACGGTACCGACACGGCACCGCTCGACTACGACAGTTGGCCCCTGTACCGCGCCCTGGCGCAGGCTCGAACCGCCGGACAGCTGCGGGTGTTCTGGCTCGGGACCGGCGTCGACCCCCTCACGCTCGTCGTGGACATGCTCCAAGCCGCGGTCTTCGATGCGGACGTCTTCGACACGCTGTTCGCGAACCTCGTCACGACCAACACCGAAGGTCATGTGATCGGCACCCGGTCCGACGGCAGCGGTGCGGTCATGGGCATCCCGTTCACGGCCGAGACCGTCGAGCGCTACGCCGGCACCGAGACCGGCACCGAGACCGGCACCGAGACGGGCACCGAGACGGGCACCGAACCCATGCAGCCGGCCGGTGCGGCTCTGCTCCGCCTGGCTTGGCGCCACCGCGACGTCCTGCTCAACCCGGTCGCCGGGTTCAAGAGATAAGAGCGCCCGGCGACCCGGCACACCCGGCGATCTCCCCGCCGCCGGCGCAGACTCGTAGTCGCACGGGCCAGCCTCCGGAGAAGGGGAACCAGAACATGCCGATCAGCGCAGACCTTGACACGCAGCTGGACAAGAACTGGGAGAACAAGAGCCTCAGCGAGGTGCTCCGCGCGCCGGTGAGCGCGCTCGCCGGAGTGACCGATGATGACGGAAAACTGCTCAATCAGGCACTGAACGTCAAAACCATCTCGGACCTGGGCACGAACAAGTACTTCCGGGCGGCCTACGCGCTGACCCTGCTGTCCGACACCGGCGGGAAGTAGCCGCAAGCGGCGGCTGTGCAGGCTCACTCAACCTGGTGAGCCTGCACAGCCGTGGTCATCTCGACGCTCCCCGTCTGCACGATCCCCTCGGTACAGCAAAAACCAACAGCAAGACATGCAAAACACAACAACAACTGGTGCTAGTAGACATGAACACATCAACTGTGCACCATCGGGGTCAATGCGGACAACGGAAACCCCAACGGCGATGCCAGGCGACCGTCCCGACACGGGACCGGCCGCGGGCATCCGCTCGGCGCTTGGGCCTGTCTGATGGATCTTCGATCGCGCGCACCGATGCCCAGAAGGCGCCTCGCCGCGTTGTCGTCGTCACCGATAGAACACCACTATCGGCTCCTCCTCCGCCTTGCGGGCCTCCTTCTGGATCATCGCCCGCATCGACCAATATCCATCAGACAGGCCCTGGGGCAGCAGTGGCGGAAGCTTCAGCTGCGGGTGAAGGCCCTGGCGTCTGAGCGGAAGCGGTCAAGCTCGTCGGCGCTGATGGTCGGCCGCGACGAACGCGCCGCCGCCAGGAGGTCTTCGGTGGTCACCGGCAGGCGCTCACCCTTGTCGACCGCGCGGTGGAATGCCGCCGCCACCGCGCGTTGCACGGCAGAAGCAAGATCGGCCGGGGTGAACAGCTCGGTGGCCGCGACAACCGGTTCGATGTCGACCTGCTTGTTGTCTATCCGCTCGAGGAACCTGTCGAGCAGCAGGCGGCGGCCGGGCGCGTCCGGCGGCCCGACCGGAAGAACAAGGTCGAAGCGGCCAGGTCGGATGAACGCCGGGTCCAGCGCCGCGATCGAGTTCGTCGCACAGATCAACAGACGCCCCGGGGCGCCGCGGAACTGCGGGATGGCCTTCAGCAGCTCGTTCACCACGGACTGGCTCTCCGGCCCGACCGCGTCCCGGGACTGCGCGATCTCGTCCACCTCGTCGATGAAGACCACGACCCGTTCGACCTGCATGAGCTCGGTGATGGCCGTGCGCAGCTCGCCAGCCAGGTTGCCGCCGCCGGTCGCGACCAGCCGGGATGGCAGAAGTTCCACGAACGGCCATTCCAGGCGCGCCGCCACGGCCCGCGCGAACGACGTCTTCCCGGTGCCCGGCGGCCCGAACAGAAGCATGGTCGTCGGTGTGACCACCCCGTACGTCTCGGCCAGCTCGTTTTCCTTGATGGGAAGGAGCAGGCGCTGTTCCACCAGTTTCTTGCCCTCGGCCATCCCGGCCAGACTGTGCCATTCCGCCGCGGTGAGCAGGGTACCGCCCCAGCGCTCCACGGTCGTGACGTCAACCGGCCGCAGCGGCTCGTACTTCTCATAGAGCGTGAGCCCGGTCTTGGCGAATCCCCTGTTCCGGAAGGCTAGTTCCCCGAACTGGCCCGGCCCGAGCAGCGTGGTGATGCGGCGGTGACCGGCGTGAATGAGCTGATTCTCCAGCGCCTGCAGGAGCGCGGACCCGATGCCCCGGTATCGCCATGCGGGCGAGATTGCCAGCGCAAGGACCCGAGCGTGTCCTCGTTCATATTTCCCGACCGCAACGCCGACGCACTGGTCGGGTGTGACGGCGACGACAGCGGGAGTGTCCTCGCGCAACGCGAGAACCGTGTCCGTCAGATCAAACGACGGCCCTTCCGCGTCAGATCTGACCTCCTCAAGCAGTTGAACCGTGGCGGTGTGATCGGTGGTGTCGTAGGACCGTACATGCCAGTTGGTCATGGCCGACTCCTTTCACTCGTGTCACTCGTGCGCAAGTACGGGTCAGTTACCTGTCGCGTCGTTTCCACTCGTGTTACCACTCGGGCAGCGGCAAGGAGCCCGCAGCGCAGGCTCGAAAGGAGCTAACCAGCCGGCGCGGGCCATTGCACCGCGGAGGGGAGCGGTAAATGGCCCGCGCCGGGGTCTCACCCGGGGGTCGCGACTGTTGTCAGCCACCGCGCCGGGGAGCTTTTCCGACCACGCGGACCTCAGCTGCAGACCGAGGAAGGCGTGATCATGACTCTTTTCGCGCCTCCGGAGGCCGTGCCCTGCCCGGCGGAGACCCACGCGATGTTATGTTCCGACGATTTTCGATCGGGTTCTCGGTAGCCTCGGGGATGCGGCCGAGGTAACACCGGCGCAGCGCCGACCAGTTCGTTGCAGAAACAGTTGTCGGGCGTCGGGTACGCCGGTCGACCGCGTTGCGACACCACCGCGTCAATGCGGTGAAACCTCGACGGAACATTCCTCGGGGTGCGCTGCCCCGCACTCGCGGACGGCCGAGCACCGTTGTCGCCGTCCCACGGAGTCCAATCATCAGGCAGCGCCCTCGCGCGGCCGGGGGATCGCGTGCTTGCGCGCGAGAGGAGCGGCCGACAGCAGGTCGCGGCCCGCACGAGCGAGTTCGTCCGGCAGCCCGGTCAGTCCCAGCCTGCACCCGGCCTCTGCGCGAATAGCCATCAGATGGGCCAGCAGTGCCCGCGCTTGGTGAATCTCTCCTTCCGGCGCACCGTCCGCGATCAGCCGTGCAAGGGATGTCATGACATCGCTCTCCGAGGTCACAGCCTCGGCATATTCGCGTGCGGCGATCCACAGGCGGGCCGCGGCATGCTGCCAATCCGCCATCGCGCAGGCCAGCAACACCGGCGAGACGGCCCTCGGCAATGTCTTCGTGATCACTGTGGCACCCGGGGAGCGGGAGCGCTCACGAGCTGACGGCGCAGGATCCGACGCTCATCCTCATCCAAACCGCCCCAAACCCCGGCATCCTGGCCGGTGTCGAGCGCCCAGTTCAGGCACTCGCGGATCACCAGACAGCGCCGGCAGACGGCCTTGGCCTCCTCCAGCTGGCGCCGTGCCGGCCCGGTGGTACCCACCGGGAAGAACAACTCCGGGTCCTCATCCCGGCAGGCGCTGCGCTGCCGCCAAACTTCCAAATCCTCTGGGGACTGCGGCTCCTGTGCCCGAACATGACGCCACATATATGCGGTGTTCATGTCCTCGAACTGGCCGCGCAGCTCGCCAGCCGCGTCCAATACAAGAACTCTTCTGCCATCCGACACCGTCCCGTGGTCGCGTCGACATGAAGACTAAATCGAACAGAAGCGTACGACCGGCCCCAGTGAGTGTCTACTCGCAATGTTTCAGAACCAGTGAACGGGGAATATGACCTGGGCCGACGCCAGGGACTCATGAATAAAGGCTGAGGTACAACGTCCCGTCGCCTCCATTCGTTCGAAGTGCTGGGAATCAGGGTTTCCAGTGACATCGGGGCGGCAGTTCGCAGATCCGCACGATCACCGTCCGGATACTCCGCGTGCACCTGAGTCGCGAGGACCCGGCACCCGGCGGAGGTCGCATACGGTGCCGGCGAATACCGGCCGGGACGTAATCCGGCGAGAATCAAGGTGCCCCGCCGCGGACCGACCAGGAAGAACGACTCACCACAGGTGACCTCGGGTCCTTAGACTCCGGAGGGGGGGTTGGCTACGTTCCGAGTACATGCCTTGACATGACGGCCAAATGGGAGAAGGTCAGATGCCTCCTCGAAGGGTTACCATCGGTCCGTTGCAGCATGCACGCCAGATCCGCGGCCTGTCTCTGGCGCGGGCAGCGGACGAGATCCGGAGTCTCGCCGAGGACATCGGTAGACCATGGGATGCGTTGACCGCGCAGCGCCTCTCAGAGTACGAGGGCGGCAAACGCCCGAGCTGGGAACACTGTGATCTACTATCCCGCTATTACTGCACCAATGTCGTCGCCCTCGGTTGGGCGTGCGACTACACCGGGCCCGAAACCGGGGCTCTGGCACTCATGTCGAATTCAGTTGACGATGGGGAGGCTCGATGGGCAGACGCCGATCTCGACCTTCTATGGAGACCTGACGGGTTGGCCGTCGGGTTCGAGGAGGTGACCGCCAACATGGAACGGCGGAAATTTCTCAGCGTGTCCGGCGTGGCGCTGACCTCGGTCGCACATCACTGGCTCATGACCGATTCAGCCGGGCTTGCCGCGGCGCTCGAAGGAAAGCGCGTGAACGACTCGCTCGTCGCGGGTTTCGAGCGGCGGGTCGACACGCTTCGCAAGATGGATGACGTTCTAGGAGGAGATGACATATACGAGCTTTCCATGGCGGAGCTGCGGGTCGCGGTACGCGTCCTGCGGACCGCCCTGTACGGCCACGCCCACGAGGCACGGCTGTACGCCGTCGCGGCTGAGCTGGCCCGCCTGGCCGGGTGGGCAGCGTTCGACAGCGGCTACCACGGCGGCGCCCAGCGCCTGTGGATGGTCGCGCTACGGGCCGCCGGCGAGGCCGGCCAACCCGCGCTCGGTGCCAACATCCTGCGTTGCATGGCTGAGCAGGCGGCATGGTATGGCGACCCGAATGACGCTGTCACCATGCTCCGGTCGGCTCAGGCCGGGGCCCGGTCGGCAATGACGGCCACCGAGAAGGCGGCAATCTCCGGCGCGCTGGCTCTCGCGTACGGCCGTGCCGGCGAAAGTACCACCGCAGCCAGGACGGCCGAGGACGCGGTTCATCTCATCAGCCAGTCGCAGCCGGCGGAGGATCCTCCGCACATCTATTGGTGCGTCCCGTCCTGCATTTCACTTTTCGCTGGTGAAGCGCTACTGGCCAGCGGTGACGGAGCCGCGGCGATTCCGTACCTGGACAATGCCGCGGACGGGCTGGCCGGTGATTTCCCACGCGCCCGGGTGGAAGCCATGACCAGACTCGGTGTGGCGCACGTCCAGGCCGGCGATGCCGACGCCGCTATTCAGCTCGGGCATCAGGCCGTGGAGCAGGCGGCTCTTCTCGACTCCGGAATGGCCGGCCGGGACGTCGCGACGCTCTGCCGTGAGATCGAACGGACCGGGTGCGCCGGGGCCGCCGATCTCACCGATCACGCCCGGGTCGCCCTGACCGCCGTCGGCGCAGCCTGACGGCAACGCTCCACCCGGTCACCGCAACGCGGGACCGGCTCCGCGGTTCCAGCACGGGACACCGCACACAAGAGGCAGCCGAGGCAGCCGGGACGGGATCACCGCCTCGGCTGCCTCTTGTCTTTTTGCGGCTAATATCCGATTAGGACACATTTAAACGATCTTTATAATGCCGGGCACGCGTATGACTCTCGCCACATTTTCATATCAATCCGAGCCCGACTGGAAGCAAATGCCCGCGATGCTCTGGCCGTCGATTCCAGCAGCAGCCGAGAAAGGATCTTTCAAGCTGCTTCCACAGGGCATCCACTCAATCTCGGATCGTAACCATCATTACCTAGCGTTAAATACCCCCGGAACCCCGGACCAATGGCGACCTCTCGCCCGCATCTCGCCCGCATGGCGATCGCACCCGGCGACAGGCGACCGACAGAGTCGCGATCGGGGCCGCGCCGCTCACCACACATGATTTCCCGACCAAGCTGTCGCGAAACTGATAGCTAGGTCACGTCCACCGGAACGCACTCTGCAATGCCCGCAGCGTCGACCGACGGGTGTCGACCGGGTATCCGGTGCTAACGAGGTATTCAGCCGCTGCCGGGATCCGCCGGCCGGCACTCAGAGCGCGTTTTGGATCTTCTGTCCTACTCGCAGCCATCCGATCCAGACCAGCCGGAGGTTCCCGGTCAGAGCAGGACGGTTATCGCCTCGGGCCAGGAGGTCGGCCGGGTGAACCCCACCGGCAGGACCGTCGCGGCATCCCCGTGGGCAGCCTCAAGTTGTTCCTGTGTCAGCGGCACCGCGCCGGTGAGATCCACGCCGTCCAGCCATGCGCCGGTGAGGTCGGCCCCTTCCAACCGGGCATCGGTGAGGTTCGCCCTGTCCAGCAGAGCTCCGGTCAGATCCGCCCCGTCGAGACGGGCGGTGCGCAGGTTCACCCCGACCAGCCCGGCCCGCGTGAGGTTCGCCTCAACCAGCCGGGCGCCGGCGAGGTTCACGCCGTCAAGTCGCGCACGGGTGAAATTCGCACGGTCCAACCGGGCACCGGCCAGGTCCGCGCCGGTCAGATCGGCACGCAGGACCCCGTCCCGCGCCGGGAGCCGACCCAGTACGTTGATCGCAGCCTGGATGTCGGTCTCCGGTCCGTCGGCCGCGCTCGTGCACCGCCGGTTGCCGGGCCGACCGAGGCGCGTGTGCTCGCGGACGAACGCCGACAGCATCTCGACCACGGCGGGTTGCTCCTCGGGAAAACCCCCCGCGAGCCGCTCGAGAGCATAGATCCCGCCGAGACGCACGTCCGTCGTGTCCGAGCCCAGCTGGTTGACCGCTCGGGTGTAACGCTCGATCAATTGTCCGGCCAGCTGCCGCTCAGTCATCTGTCGATCTCTCTCGGTCGCCCGGGTGGCGGCCCGACGGATCTCGGCAAGGCTCATCATCAGACCGACAAATATGATCAATGCGGCACCCGCGATGACGATCCCGGTGCGAGTGGTCGCGATCGCCGGTGCCCGACCGTCGGCCGGCGGCGGGTAGAAGATCGGCGCCTGCACCCACAACACCGCCAAGCCGATCAGCACAACCAGCCCCACCACCGCCAGCCCCACCACCGCCGGCCCCAGCCGCCACCATCGGTCACCGCGCCCATGCATAACTGATGTTCTACGCGACGACGAAGGCAGCCGTCCCCGTCGTGACCACGGGACGACACCTCGGCTCGGGGCCGGCTGCCGTGCCGCCGACTCCCCCGGACCCGACCGCCCCACACGTGGAAATCCCGGATCCAAAAATCAGGATAAAAAGGTCTCTAACATATCAAAAATTCCGGTTTTTTGACCGCGTAATGTCCGGTGGATGACGATGGGCTCGGTAGTCCACTGACGACAGAGGTCGGCGAGCGGTTCGTTGTGACCACGCCCGGCGACTTCCTTGATTGTTCAGGGCCTCCTGCCGCGCGAGCAGGATCGGGATCGCGCAGCCGCTGGCCGACCAGAGCCCGCCCGGAGGGAAATTCATGAACAACGCTGTCATCGTTGATGTCGTTCGGACCGCGTCCGGACGAGGCAAGCCGGGCGGCGCCCTGTCCGGGGTACACCCGGTTGCGTTGCTCGCGACCGTGCTTCGGTCGTTGATCGAACGCAATGGCCTCGACCCAGCACGAGTCGAGGATGTCATCGGCGGATGTGTCCAGCAGGTGGGTGAGCAGTCCTCGAACATCACCCGGAACGCCGTGCTCTCCGCGGGATTTCCGGAGACCGTGCCGGCGACAACAGTCGATCGCCAGTGCGGCTCCAGTCAGCAGGCCGCGCACTTCGGTGCGCAGGGCGTGATCGCCGGTGCCTACGACATCGTGATCGCGTGTGGCGTCGAGTCGATGAGCCGCATCCCGATGGGCACGCCGACCATCGGCCAGGACCCGCAGGACGCGGGAGTCCACGCCCGCTACCCTGAGGGCCTGGTCAACCAGGGGGTCGCAGCCGAGCTGATCGCCAAGAAGTGGAAGCTCGACCGCGAGGCCCTCGACGCCTACTCGGCGGCCTCTCACCAGCGCGCCGCCGACGCCGCGGCTGCGGGCGCGTTCGACAACGAGGTCGTGGCGGTGACGGCACCCGCGCCGGATGGCACAACCGGCACGCATCTGGTCGACCAGACCGTGCGGGCGGGCACGAGCGCCGAGGGGCTCGCAGCCCTCAAGCCCTCCTTCGCCACCGCGGACATGAGGGCACGGTTCCCCGACATCGACTGGAAGATCACCCCTGGGAACTCCTCCCCGACTCACGGACGCGGCGTCCGCTGCGCTGATCATGAGCGAGCAGACCGCCAATGAGCTCGGCCTGCGCCCACGCGCCCGCTTCCACGCGTTCTCAGTGGTTGGTGACGACCCGATGCTGATGCTCACCGGCCCCATCCCGGCAACCCAGAAGGTCCTCGCGCGAGCCGGTCTGACCATCGACGACATCGACGCCTATGAGGTCAACGAGGCGTTCGCACCCGTGCCGCTGGCCTGGGCACACGATCTTGCCGCCGATCCGGCGAAACTCAACCCTCGTGGCGGCGCGATCGCCCTCGGGCACGCGCTCGGCGCATCCGGTACCCGCCTGTTGGGGACGCTGGTCAACTATCTGGAGGCAACGGGCGGCAGGTACGGCCTGCAGACGATGTGCGAGGGCGGCGGTATGGCCAACGCGACCATCATCGAGCGGCTGTAAGAACGCCGGCAGCGGCAACGGCAGCGGCAACGGCAACGGCAACGGCACGAAACAGGAGAGGACTCGGACAGATGGATATCGCCGGCGGCATCGCTGTGATCACAGGGGGAGCGTCCGGGCTCGGGTTCGCGACAGCCCGTCGTCTCGTGAGCGCGGGCGCGGGCGTCGTGCTGCTGGACCTGCCCACATCAGGTGGTGAGCAGGCCGCCGCCGATCTCGGCAAGGCCACCTTCGCGCCCGCGGACGTCACCGACTCCGAGCAGGTCTCCGCCGCGCTCGATGTCGCCGACAGCCTGGGCGACCTGCGCGTCGTGGTGAACTGCGCCGGGATCGGACCGCCGGCCCGGATCCTCAGCAAGACCGGCGTGATGCCGCTGGAGACGTTCACCCGCACGGTCACGATCAATCTGATCGGCACGTTCAACGTGATCAGGCTTGCCGTCGAGCGGATGGCTCGCAACGAGCCCACCACGGGTGAGCGTGGCGTGGTCGTGTGTACCGCGTCGGTCGCCGCGTTCGAGGGCCAGATCGGACAGGCCGCCTACTCCGCCTCCAAGGGGGGTGTCGTCGGCATGACCCTGCCGCTCGCCCGCGACCTCGCGGACAAGCAGATCAGAGTAGTGACCATCGCCCCGGGTCTGTTCGCCACACCGATGCTCGCGAGCCTTCCGGCGCAGGCGCAGGCCTCGCTCGGCCGCCAGGTGCCCCACCCCAACCGCCTCGGCGACCCCGACGAGTACGGCGCGCTGGTCGAGCACATCATCGCCAACCCGATGCTCAACGGTGAGGTCATCCGTCTTGACGGCGCCATCCGGATGGCCCCTCGCTGACCAGCCGATCACCGGCTGTCCCGGGGTGAGACAGGCGGCGGTGTCCGCGAACACCGTCGCCCACCCATCCCGGGCCCCCGGAGCCGCGAGGCGAAAACCTGGGTGAACCGCACCCGCAACGCCCACAGCTGGTCACAAACCGAGATCCCGACCGATGATCTCCTTCATGATCTCATTGGTCCCACCGTAGATCGTCTGAACCCGGGAATCGACGAAGGCCCTGCCAACCGGATACTCACGCATATAGCCGTACCCTCCGTGCAACTGCAGGCAACGGTCGGAAACCCGACACTGAAGGTCTGTGACCCAGTACTTCGCCTTGGCCGCACGCGCGGCACTGAGTTCGCCACGCAGATGCTCCACCAGACAGTCGAGGATGAACGTACGGGCGATGTCGACCTCGGTCGCCAGCTCCGCCAGGACGAACCTGCTGTGTTGGAAGGACCCGATCGGCTGGCCAAAGGCGGTGCGCTCCTTCACATAGACCAGGGTTTGGGCGAGCACGCCCTCCGCCACGCCCAGCCCGGTGACCGCTATGGACAGCCGCTCCTGCGGCAGGTTGCCGACCAGGGCATAAAACCCGCGGTTCTCCTCCCCGAGAAGGTTGGCGACCGGCACCCGGACGTCGATGAAGGACAGCTCGCTGGTGTCCTGCGCATGCAGACCGATCTTCTCCAGGTTACGGCCCCGTTCGAAACCCGCCATCCCGCGCTCGATGACGAGCAGCGACAGCCCACGGTGCGGATCGTCGGCAGTACGCACGGCGGTTACCACGAGGTCAGCATGCTGACCGGAGGAGATGAAGGTTTTTGCTCCGTTGACCACGTAGACGTCACCATCGCGGACCGCGCGGGTCCGGATACCCGCAAGGTCGCTGCCGGTACCCGGTTCGGTCATGGCCACCGCGAGAACGGTGTCACCCGAAACCGTACCGGCAAGCCAGCGCGCCTTCTGTTCGTCCGTGGCGAGGCCGAGCAGATAGGGCAGGACGATGTCATTCTGCAATGTCAGACCGAGGCCCGCTGACGAGACCAGCGCACGGCCGAACTCCTGCCCCACGATCGCGTTGAACCGGAAATCCTCGATACCGGGACCCCCGTACTTCTCGTCAACACCGAATCCGAGCAGGCCCTGCGCACCGGCATCGGAGAACATCGCCCGATCGACGATACCGGCCCGCTCCCACGCATCGATGTTCGGAAGCACGCGCTGTGCGATGAAAGCCCGTACCACGTCGCGGAAAAGTTTATGATCACTGTCATATACGCACGCCGACAACGACGACGGCAGCTGGTCCGAGACCACCGTGCACCACCTCTCCCACTTGGTTCGGGGACGCGAGACCAGGGTTCGCGATCGCGCGAGACACGACTACCGCCACGACTACCGCCACGACCACGACCACGACGCCGTACACCCGCCAGGCTGATTCAGGATAGCGGACATATCCTAAGAGCGCCCGGCGGCCGGTGACGCGGACTCCGGAACTATCCGACCTTCCAGAGCTGCCTGAAGGCATCGACGTAACCTGGGAAACCCACGTAGTACCCGGTCGAGTCCAGCGCAGCCGCGTCCACGGTGTCCCTGGTGATGAGCTGGGTGGGCAGCAACGTCCGGTTCGCCCGGTCGAGGTCGTCGCCGTTGAAATAGCGGGCGAGCAGGTCGGCGTCGCGCCAGCCGAGGATCGTCGCGGCGAAACCCGTCCAGACTTCCTCCGTCCCGGCCCGCAATGCCTCGATGTTGGCCGTGGTCGGGGTCTCGCCGCCAATCTTGACCTTGCCCTGCAGTCCGGCCGCCCGCAGCGCATCCGGCACGCCGATCGTCAGATCACCGATCGAGAAGATCGCCCAGTCAATGTCCGGATCACGCTTGATTGTTTCCACGACACTCTGTGGGGTCTTGGTTCCTAGATCCCTGATCTGCTGATTGACAACTACGATCTTGCAGGCTGGACACGCTGAGACGAGTGCCTGCTTGAAGCTGTTGGCGAAGACGGTGAGAACCGGATAGGCGCTGATCGTGAAGAGGGCGACGTGCGCCTTGCCCCGGCTCGTGGCCGCAACGTAGGTACCGGCAAGCCGGCCGTACTCTGCCACCTGGGGCGCGCTGTCCAGGGACGTCGAGATGAGCCCGGGCTGGATCGGGTCGGTGATGCTGTCCGCCAGGACGGGGATGTTCAGCGCCTTGGCCCTGGCGAGCTGCTTGGTCAGCAGCGCCACCGGGGTACCGGCGAAGACGACGGCATCGGGGTGCATGTCCAGCCCCTTGTCAAAGGCGGCCGCCGCGTCCTCGGTGCCCGTGCCCACGGGGATCACTTCAGCCCGCCACCCGAGCGCCCGCGCGCCATCGACAACGCCCTGGTTCTTCACATGGCCCGTGCCGGTCGGGCTGTCCACTACGGCGATCATCTTGTCTGTGGGCGGCGTCCTTGACAGCGGTGCGTCGAGCAGGATGCCGCTGGGGTTGCGCAGCACCTTCGACACCTCGACCTGGGCGGCCTGGGCCGCGATCAGCGCGTCACCGGACGTCCCGGTCTGGCCACCACTCCCCCCGTCAGACACCCCTCCGCTGCATGCGGTCACAAGAAAGACCGCCGTCGCGGCGCCCGCGACCAACTGTAACCCGCTGTGCCTCCAGGTCCGACCTAACCGTGGCCTGGTAAAAATTCGCGCACGGTCCGCGAGCCCGCCACAATTATTGTTCAAGTAGAGAGAATTTCGTGTCTTCACGTTGTCCTTCAAGTGAACTGAATTGGGTATTCGGTGTCTTGTCATACTCGGGTGCGCCGCGACAGGGGCGTGGTACGGCCATTGCCGTACCACGGAACCGCCTGCCTTGTCCCGCCGCGCCGGCGGCGTTCAACGGTGTTTCTTGAGATTGGCAGCGAAGAGGGCCACAGTAGCCACTCACCAGAAAAATCGGAAGAGCAGAGCAGCACTCGATGACAACCCAGCCAGACGCCGAACCACGGCGACCACGGGCAGCGGCCGGGCCGGTCGGACATCCCGGGAGAACCGGTGACCGGCCGACGACAAAGCGTGCCAGCCCGCCTGGACGGGAAGACCATAAGATCATCTAAATAGGCCTACCAGGATAGAAGGAGAGGTGCACCGATGCCACGTTCCATGTTCCGTGGCCGTCGCGGAATCGCGCTGGCCGGAGTCGCCGCGTTAGGTTTACTGGTCGGTTGCGGAGGATCAAGCAAGAACTCGGCTGCGGATGCCGCGAAACTGTGTGCCGACCCGGGCGTGAGTGCTGACACGCTCAAGTTCGGACTTGTCTACCCGGACACCGGGACAACGAACGCAACGCTACTGCCGTTTCGTGCCGGCGTGGACGCCCGTATCGGGACGGAGAACGCACGCGGCGGGGTGAACGGCCGCCACCTGACATACGCCTGGGCCGACGACCAGAACCGGCCGGAGCAGAACCTTGTCGTGGTCCGCAACCTGGTGAACGAGGAACAGGATTTCGGGATTGTTCAGCTCGCCGCCAGTGACGACACCAGCAGCTGGCTGCAGAATCAGGGAATCCCGGCGGTTGCGGCGCTCAGCGCAGGTCAGGCGAGCTACGACAACGTCTTCACCGTGACCACCTATTTCCCGGAGACCACCTGGCCCAGGTTTGTCCGCGACCATGGTGGCACCAACGCGGCCGTGCTCGGCGTCCAGTTCGACCCGGTGTCGATACAGCAGAAAAATGCCGTTATCGAAAGCCTGGCCGCGTCCGGCATCAATGTCGTCTATGCCCACGACGTCTCCGGGCCCAACGATAATTTCGCCGCCATCGGGCGGGAGATTAAAAGACTGAAGGCCGACACTCTGATCATCAGTTCCGCGCCGGAGGTGTACGCGTCCGTTCTTGACGCGGCCGGGCAGGCCGGCGTACCGCTCAAAGTACGGATCGGGACGCGCGGCTACGACCCCAACCAGCTCAACCGATGGGGTTCCAAACTCGCCGGCGGTATCATCGCCGTCAACTCTGCGCCCTTTGAGCTCAACCTCCCGGCGCACCGAGCCTTTCTACAGGGGATGATCGAGTACGCTCCGCAGATACAGCCGCCGAACCAGCAGATGGCGCTCGACGGATGGATAGCGGCCGACATGTTCATCCAAGGCGTACAGGCAGCCGGCAGCTGCCCGACCCGGCACGGCTTCATCACCGGACTCAACAAGGTCAACCAGTACACCGCCGGCGGCCTGCTGGCACCAGTCGACCTCACCAGTGCGGTCCGCCAGAACCCCTGTAACTACTTCGTCCAGGTCAGCCCGGACGGCGCTCACTTCAACGTGCTGTCAACAGCACCCCTGTGCGGCAACTCGTCCTGACCGGGCACACGCCACCCGGCCCGAATCCCCACCGGGCCGGCACCTGGCCGGCACCTGGCCGGCACCTGGCCGG